>DASXWH010000210.1:0-5065 GCA_036503775.1 Ohtaekwangia sp. | reverse complement strand
CTATCAAAAGAAGAAAACCTCACGTTTAATCCGGGGATTATACTCGGAGGAACTACGGTTGACCATCGTGTGAATGAAAACGGAGGAACAACTTTTGGAAAAGGGAATATCGTTGCCAAAGATGCTATCGTTACGGGAGATATTCGTGCGATATCACCGGAACAATTAGCTAAAGCGCAAGAGGTAATGAAGAAGATCGTTGCCGACCACCTGCCGCAAACGCAAGCTGAAATTAAGTTTGGTGAAGGCTATCCTCCGCTGGCACCCACACCGGGCAATTACCAATTGTTAAACTATTTCAATCAGGTTAGTCTCGATCTCAACATGGGCAGCGTACGTGCAGTGAACCCGCGTGATGCAGGCGCAGCTGATATTTCATTCACTTCCGGATATGTAGATATGGCTATGGACGGGCTCGGACTTAGAAGTGCCGGGGGTCATACCGTACATGAAACTGCTGATCCACGCACGGTAGCGATGCAAACCAAGCGCACCGCTATACTGCTCTATCGCTTGTGCTATGATAAAGTCAAGTAACACTCTGCGTTCTCTGCGGTCTATTGATTCTTTAACGGCAGAGAACGCAGAGGCTTATTTGATTTTGAATTTATCACCTGGCAAGAGTATTGTCATCTGTAATCCACTGGCACCTAACTTACCATTGCGCACAACTTTTGATCGCTTCGGGTTCTCGAGAATAATTACCTGTGATTCTCCTACTACCTCCACATCATTGCCGCTTACCAGAATTGCTGTAGACTCATCAATGCCAATTCCTTTTTTATCCGGATACTCGATGATCGCGCTGATCAACCGGTTGTGCCGGCTGCGAGCCACAAAATGCTGATCGACAATAACCGTTTCCAGCAAACCGAGGCCCTGCTTGATCTCAATATTGGCTTCTTCAATATTCTGAAACGTTGAAGAATATTCAGGGTGCTTCAGTTCATTGCCGGTGATCATCACCTTGCTCATCACGGCTGCACCCGCACTCGTGCCACCGATCATACTTCCTTTCTGGTAGGCTTCATGAATAGCGCTCTCAATTTCTGTTCCCAGCACCACTTCCATGAACCGGTTCTGATCACCACCGGAAATATAAACCAGCTTTGCATTACGGATGGAATCCACTTTTGACTTACGCAGCTGTTCGCCTTTTACAAACTGCAGCCCATAAATATTTGACACCCCCAGCTTCACAAATGGCGCACGCGCATAGTACACCGATGAGTCAGGCTCAGCACTGGACATCGGCAAAATAACAGCATATCCACCCTGGCGTAATCCGGCTTCCTGGATGATCCGCTCTATCATCGCATCCGGTCGTGATCCGCCACCAATGATAAAGAGTTTCCCCTTCGGCACCGGCTGCCCGCCCATTGCATAACTGCAAACAACTGAAAAAAGTAAAAGTGATAGTATCTGTTTCATACTTGATCGTTTTTAAAACAAAAATGTTCGTACCCACAGATGTGAGCACGAACATTTTCTATTACCAATTATTTTTGCTTGCCGATAGAAAGGCCACGGGCACTGATGCCTTCTGACCAGGTCTCCGCATCGCTTCCATCCAGATTAGCCCGCATGATCTTGTCTACGTTCCGATCTGACCAGTAGATCTTATCCCCGACTTCATCGTAAGCCAAACCAAAAAGTCTCCGTGATATACCGGAAGCCACATTGGCAATGCCCGAACCATCCAGGTTAGCTGACTTTAAATTAACATCTCCGTTGGCAATGAAATTATCAAAGTAAATCTGGTCACCGACCACCAGGATGCTGGCCCCCATATTACCCGGGATAATTTCCGTCTCGCCTGAACCATCCAGATTTTTCTTCCACACACCTCCTGAGTAGCAGATCCAATATACCACATCGTTAACCGGATCAATGGAAATTCCCTCCGGATCGTTGGCCTTGCCTGTGGCAAACTCTTCAAACTGACTTACATCAGAATTGCCGATATCCGCCCTGCGGATTCCATCATCCGTATCCCAATAGATGCGGTCATTCTCATAGTCGATGGCTACAGCATCCGGTGATCCGATATTCGTACGAAAATCCTGCAGATCACTTCCGTCCAGGTTTGCCACGAGTATTTTTTCACCATCGAAGTCTGCTATGTAGAGTTTATCATTCACCGTATCAACAGCCATTCCATAGGAGTCCTGTAATGATGTGATACCAATAGAAGAAACGACAGGTTCCTGTTCATTGATCAGCGCAGTAAATACCGTACTGCCATCCGTGAAGAATACGGGAATACCCGTAGCATTCGGATCTTTCAAAACAATGCTTTGGGTAGATTCATTTATCTCCAGCGACAACTCCGTTACAATAACCAGGTTTACTTTATACACACCAGGCTTCAGGTATTCATGAACCGGATTCTCTTCCTGCGAAGTGGTTCCATCGCCAAAGTTCCAGTAGTAGGTAACTTCACCTGCTCGTTCCGGTATGATACTTTCATTGGTGAACGTTACGGTGGCCGGAGCAAACTCATTATTATCGATGACCGTTGAAAATTTAGGAACCGTGCTGGCCGGAGGAACCGGATAGCCATCGTCCGAGCACGCATGCGTCAATAGCAGACCGATGCCCAGACAGCATATGTATAGCAGTTTATTCTTCATGTTGCTCGTTATTATTTTTTAAGAAACAATCCTCTTACGCTGGAAAGCCCGGATACCATGACTGTCTTGTGTGTTCCATCCAGGTTGGAAGATGTAATGGTTCCTGCATCGCGTGCTGACCAATACAGTTTATTATTTTCATTGTCTATAGCAATGCCGTAGATACGGGAATCCGGATTGTCAATGATCTCCATATTTTCGCCATCCAGGTCTGCCCGTGATAAATACGTCTCGTTTTCATTGAAATAGATCTTATCATTTACTTCATCGATCTCAAGTGCATAACCATATACATCGTATATAACGGGTTCCTCATCTGAACCATCCAGGTTAGCCCTGTAGATGACTTCTCCCCACCAGTCGCCATAGTATACCTTATTGTTGTCCAGGTCAAGAGCAAGGGAATAAAACTGTCCATCTTCCATCGACACAATATTCTCTTTGTCGGAGCCATCCAGATTTGCTCTTCCGATGTGTCCGATATCATCACCGTCCAGGTCTTCTGACCAGTAGACTTTTCCACCTTCAACGTCCAGTGCGATCTGGTATGGATCATAGAGGCCATCAACAATAGCTTCCAGGTCAGTACCATCCAGGTTGATGCGCCATATCTTTCCTTCACCAGTCACGTCAAAATCGCTGAAATAGATTTTTTCATTCACAGCATCATACGCGATACCGGGGCCTCCCATTCCGGCAATATCCAGAAAATCAGAAATGTTGTCCGGTGAGCCGGTAGCGAACCTGCGGATCAGGTCTGCATTGTACTCGGTAAAATAAATTTCCGGATCCGGAATAACCGTGATCTCCACATTGGAGATCTTCGAACCACCTGCTCCGGTTGACAACAAGCTTACCACAAATGTTCCGGAAGATGTATACGACTTTTTCGGAGAAACTTCTTTTGATGTTGTTCCGTCACCAAAACTCCACTTGAATGCTGTGGCATTTTCAGAGTTGTTCGTGAACTGAATTTCCTCACCGATCTTGACCGTTGTTTTACTGGCTTCAAACGTAGCCGCAGGCTGAGGTTTTGTACCATCACCATCATCGCCA
The DNA here is from genome assembly GCA_036503775.1 of Ohtaekwangia sp. GTDB lineage: Bacteria > Bacteroidota > Bacteroidia > Cytophagales > Cyclobacteriaceae > Ohtaekwangia. Next base: position 1,376 of record DASXWH010000210.1, on the reverse strand, counting down.
CACGACAGGATTATGCAAGCTGCCAGAAAAAGAGTGAGGTATGAATATAATTTCGTTTTCATAATATCATCAGGATTTTGAGTCTGTATTAATAACCATCATTTTGTTTCATTCCGGGATTTGTATTGGTCGTGATCTCCGACAGCGGTATCGGGAATAAGGTCTGATCGACACTTTCCAAACCGGGTAACACAGCGAGTGCGCGGTCCGTACGGACGAGATCAAACCAGCGATGTCCTTCGAAAGCAAACTCTACTCTTCGCTCATGCTCAATAGCCAGCAAAAGTGTTGGATAGGTATCTGCTTCGGTATCATCAAGCCCGGCTCTTGTACGGATCACATTGATATCATCCTGAATAGCATCCATATCACCCTCCAGGTTTGTTTCTGCCTCTGCGCGGATGAGATACATTTCGGCCAGGCGCAATACAATCACATTGTCAGCACCTTTTGAAAGATCATCGTACTTGACCGGATAGGGTAATGAACCGGCAAAAGCAATGGTGGCTTCATAGCGCAGGTCATCGTCCTCATATTCCTCCAGACTGCTGATCGTGGGAGCAACTTCTCTGCGTCCATTCAATGTTTTAGGAAAGTTGTATTCAGCAATACGATTGCGGTTCAGTTCCGTAAAATCAATTTCAAATATGGATTCTGCCGAACCATCTGCAAACACAGCAGCATAATCGATGATGGAATAATCTGCCTCGATAACCTCCGTTGCCTTTTGTTTAGCCAGGTCATATTCACCCATATACAGGTATACACGAGCCAGCAGCGCAGTAGCTGCATACCGGGAAGCACGTACCTTAACCGAAGATTCATCCAGGTTTTCCTCTGCAAACGTTAGGTCTTCTACAATCTGATTGTAGACATCAGCCACCGCATCGCGCGGAACATCTAACCCGGCTGTACCAAATGACGGTGTAGTCTTGATCGGAACACCGCCAAAGTAATTCAGCAGGTTGAAGTGATTCAATGCACGGATGAAATACAACTCCCCAAGCGCCTTGTTCTTTTCCTCATCGGTCATATCCGCCATGGAAGGAACCTTGGCAATAACATAGTTGGCGTTGTTTATGCCTTCATAGGCCGAAGCCCAGATCCCATCAATGGAACCATTTTCCGGAAGGATTGCATTGTTATCTACCTGTGCATACTCCAGCGCAGTAGCATCGGGTGGGTGCGCCAGGTTATCAGCAGACAGGTCAGAAAATATCAGATAGGATCGTCCATAATAACTCAGGCTCTGAAAGGAAGTATAGGCACCCAGAATTCCTTTTTCAATACCTGCTTTATCCTTGAATGCATCTTCTGCTTTGATGGCACTCTGCGGCTTAACGTCCAGCACATCACAGGAGCCAAGCACCAATATC
>DASXWH010000209.1:0-35537 GCA_036503775.1 Ohtaekwangia sp. | reverse complement strand
CAGTAATGCATAACCCCATACAGCCAGAAGCGAGCCAGGCTTACCCACTCGTGTTGTTTCCTGATAAAATTTATCGCGATCGAACCAGTGAAGGGCTTGTCCTACGGTAATCAGGTCGAATGTATTTTCAGCAAATGCAGTACGTTCACCCGGACTGACGGAATAAAAAATATTTCGTGCACGAAATGCATTATCAAGTTGCTGTGGACTGATGTCCGTAGCGAAGACTTTCTCAAAATCTTGTGACAGGTATTGGGCTACCTGACCATTGCCTGTAGCACAGTCCCAGGCTGCAGTCCGTGATTTTAAATGCTGATAAATAAAATGGTATAAGGCATCCGGATAGGTAGGTCTGAAGGCTTTGTACACCTGGGCGTGACCTGAAAAAAGATCTTTTGGCTTCATCTTTAAATGGCTTTCCAACCCTTTAACGTGTTACCGGGTCTAAAGGTCACACTAACTAAAAACCTATGCGTATAAAAGCCCTTCTATGGTCAGCCGTGTTTGGCGTGTTGATAGCCGGCTGTGATGATAATGATCAGTCCAAATCTTCGATTGATGAACTAAGCCCCGAAGTGAGAGGATACCTTACGATGCGTATTTCTTCAGCTAATTCACTCCGGATGTCAGGTGATGCCGTTGTCAATGAGTCGTACCAGAATCTGATGTCGTCAGTTCACGGACGGAGTGGTGGCCGTATGGCTGATGATTCCGTTGGAGTTGATCCGGATACCGTTATATATGATGAGCCGTGGCGTTCATGTGCAGTAGTTACAGAAACCATAAACGAGGATGGAAGTATAACCTATGTGTATGACTACGGAGATGGCTGCGAAGAAGGTTGGGGTGATTACAAATACATTATGCACGGAAAATATACGTATACCTATAAATATGATTATTCTCAGGAAGGTTCGGTATACAAATATGATTACGAGTATGCCTTTGAATATGATAATTATGGCGGCCAGTATTATTACGATTCTGTTGGTTGGTATAATGATGGATACTCAAATGGAAAAGGATCATCCTTGTATGACACGGCCAACCATAAATTCACGGGTAACTACACCTATGATGGCATTATGGAGTATGGATATGGTCACGAACCTAAACAACGGTACAGCTCAAAAGGAAAATCCCAGTACGATGAACGGGGTGGTGTGATCAGTGAAAATGACTATGAATATGGCAACGAAGAAAATTACTACAGCTCGAAAGTAACCCGACCTTTGGTTTCCGATTACACGTGTAACCAGGAAGAATTTTTGGATCGTTACGTCTGGATTTACGTGTCTGGTCGTGAAGCCGTGCACTATAAGCAGGATGGTAAGGAAGGAAGTTTTGAAGTTGACTATGGTAATGGTGAGTGCGATAACATTATTTACATTATCGAAAATGGCGAACGCACCGAAGTTGACCTGGGTGATGCCATCTTCTTCTGCGGAGATATTGCCAAAACGCAAGGTGGTTAATGCCTTGTGACAAAAAAGAAAAGGGCGAAGTATGCACATACTTCGCCCCTTTCTTTTTAAGGATCAGAAAATTATTTTTTGATCGTCAGCGCGAGCTCTTTTAATTGTTCTTCCGATATGGTTGACGGTGAATCAATCATCACATCGCGGCCTGCATTGTTTTTCGGGAAAGCAATGAAGTCACGAATAGAATCAACCCCTCCGAAGATGGAACACAGACGGTCAAATCCAAAAGCGATTCCACCATGAGGAGGAGCACCAAATTCAAATGCCTCCATTAAGAACCCAAATTGTTTTTTAGCTTCTTCATCTGAAAAACCGAGGTGACGGAACATCAGTTGCTGTGTTGGACTATCGTGAATACGAATTGACCCTCCGCCAACTTCAGTACCGTTGATTACCATGTCGTATGCGTTTGCGCGTACCTTGCCTGGATCGGTATCCAATAAGTGAATATCCTCACGTTTAGGTGATGTGAACGGATGGTGCATGGCGTGATACCGTTTCGTTTCTTCATTCCACTCCAGCAGGGGAAAATCGATTACCCACAATGCTGAAAACTTATTCTTGTCACGCAGGCCCAGTTTTTCACCCATAAGTAACCGAAGCTCATTGAGCTGCTTACGTGTGCTATACGTTTCTCCCGCCATGATCAATATCAGGTCACCTGGCTGGGCTCCGAATTTTTCTGCCCATACTTTCAGATCATCGGCTGTATAGAATTTATCGACAGACGATTTCAATGTTCCGTCAGTCCGGTACTGTACGTATACTAATCCCTTGGCTCCGATCTGTGGACGTTTTACAAACTCGGTGAGTTCGTCCACTTGTTTACGGGTATACTCTGAACATCCTTTGGCACAAATTCCAACGACCAACTCTGCACTTTCAAATACAGGGAAATTTTTTCCTTTGGTTAATTCCGTGATCTCGACAAACTTCATTTCAAAACGCGTGTCAGGTTTATCAGATCCGTAGAGTTTCATGGCATCATCATAGTACATACGAGGCACCGATGGTAACTCAATTCCTTTCACATTTTTGAAAAGGTGACGTACCAGTCCTTCGAACATGTTCAGTATATCTTCCTGCGTAATGAATGCCATCTCGCAGTCGATCTGTGTAAATTCCGGTTGCCGGTCTGCACGAAGATCTTCATCGCGGAAACATTTCACGATCTGGTAGTAGCGATCGAAGCCCGAAACCATCAGCAACTGTTTGAACGTTTGAGGTGATTGGGGCAATGCATAGAATTCACCGTGGTGAATCCGTGAAGGCACAACAAAATCACGTGCTCCTTCCGGAGTGGATTTGATGAGCACAGGGGTTTCTACTTCAATAAAATTCTGACCGTCCAGGTAGGTACGCGTTTGCTGTGCCATCTTGTGGCGAAGCTGTAATTTTTCACGTACCGGATTCCTGCGAAGATCCAGGTAACGGTACTTCATACGGAGATCGTCACCTCCGTCTGTTTCGTCTTCAATCGTGAATGGTGGTAACTTGGCGGGATTCAATACATCAAGCTTTGTTACTTTTACTTCTATTTCACCGGTAGGAATTTTATCATTCTTTGACAGACGCTCAACCACAGTACCTTCTACCTGCACAACATATTCCCGGCCAAGCCCCCGTCCGGCACTTAATAAGGCCGGATCGGTTTTACCTTCTTCAAAGATCAACTGTGTAATGCCATAGCGGTCGCGGAGGTCAATCCATAAAACACTTCCTTTATCGCGTACACGCTGAACCCAGCCAGCCAGTGTTATAGTTTTATTCGTGTCGGTTAATCTCAATTCACCGCAGGTGTGCGTTCTTAACATGTGAGTTTTAATTATTTTAGCGCCTCTTTTTAACGGAATAGGGTAAAAAACAGCCCTTTTCTAAGGCAAGGCGCGAATTTACTAATACTTTGTATTCTAGAGATATATGGTAAAAATTAAAAGTGGTGTTCTGAAATGGGTGTTGATGGCAGCGGTGATGCTTCTGGCAGCCGGAGAAGTTAAGCTTGTAAAGACCAAGGTCAATGACAAGATAACGATATCCATACCTAAGGACTGGCATGCCATGGATGGACTTGATTTTACACAGCGGTATCCTTCGGTACGGGCTCCGCTGGCAGCCTACACAGATGTGGAGCGTCTCACGGATTTTAGTGTAAATATTTCAGCCACCCAGTGGCCCGATCAGGATCTGGCGATGGCTAAGCAATTCTTTAAGGCCAGTCTGGTAAATATGTTTGACCGTGTAGATATGATAGGAGAGGGCATTCATAAAGTGGGAGGCAAGGAGTTTATCTTTTTTGAGTTTGAATCACGCGTAAACGGCAATAGGAAACAGGAAGGACAGCAGGATCCCGTATTGAAATACACGTATATTCAATACCTCATTCAACCGGGTCAAACCATTGTATTCTCATTTAATTGTCCACGCAGAATGAAAGAAGAATGGCAGGAAACCGCCCGCCAGATGATGAAAAGTATTCGAGTGAAATAGTTTAAAGTTTACCAGCAAACTATAAACCTTAAACCTGAAACGTGGAACTATATTCCGATGAGTATTTTATGCGTGAAGCTTTGAAAGAAGCACGCAAGGCTTTTGATGACGGAGAAGTTCCGGTAGGGGCAGTGGTAGTTTGCAAGAATCGAATTATTGCCCGGGCGCACAATCAGACAGAGCGATTAACAGATGCCACAGCACATGCCGAAATGCTGGCCGTAACTGCTGCCGCGAATCACATGGGATCAAAATACCTGAATGAGTGTACGCTTTTTGTTTCCCTGGAACCCTGCGTGATGTGTGCGGGGGCGTTGCATTGGGTGCAATTGCAACGACTGGTATATGGAGCTTCGGATATTCAACGCGGATACAGTCTGGTGAATTCCCCGGTGTTGCACCCACGAACAGAAATTGTTAAAGGTGTTTCCGCAGATGAAAGCAAACACCTTATAGATTTGTTTTTTAAATCGATTAGAAATTAAATACTAAATATTATGGACGTAAAAGGAAAAGTTGTTCAGCTATTGCAATTGCAGACCGGTATGGGGAAGAAGGGCCAATGGAAAAAGCAGGAATTTATTGTAGAAACCGAAAGTCAATACCCCAAAAAAGTTTGTCTTTCAATCTGGGGAGATAAAATTGATCAGTTCAATCTTTCGGTGGGTGATAAGGTTAGTGTTTCCGTTGATCTGGAAAGCCGGGAGTACAATGGTCGCTGGTATACAGAAGCCCGGGCCTGGAAACTTGAAAAAGTAGGCGGGGGAAATACCGGTAGTTCAACTCCACCACCAACGGAGGAGCCATTCTTCAGTCAGGATACCGCAGGCGATGATCTGCCATTTTAATCGGATGGCATAAGATTTTCACAGAATCATAACGGTATTGAAATTTTCTCACGACTGTTATGGTTGTATATTTGGCTTCCTTAACGGATGCCCGCACTCCCGATGTTCGAGGATGCTATAACTTAATGTTCAACCCCTAAAATAAATTTATCATGGCTTTTACACTGCCGGCACTTCCATATGCTTTTAATGCACTGGAACCACACATTGACTCACGCACGATGGAGATCCATCATGGCAAACACCACAATGCATATGTAACGAACCTGAACAATGCAATTGCAGGTACCGATGCCGAGAAACTAAGCATTGAAGACATTTGCAAAAATATTTCAAAGTATGCCCCCGCTGTTCGTAACAATGGTGGTGGACATTATAACCACAGTCTCTTCTGGACCGTGCTTGGACCTAATGCAGGCGGAGCTCCTTCCGGAGCGTTGGCTGAAGCAATCAATGCTGCCTTTGGAAGCTTTGATGAATTCAAGACCAAATTTGCAGCAGCCGGTGCGGGTCGTTTTGGATCAGGCTGGGCATGGCTTATTGTTGATGGAAGCAAAAAACTTCAGATCACCTCAACACCCAATCAGGATAATCCACTGATGGATGTTGCTGAAGTAAAGGGTACGCCTGTTCTTGGACTTGATGTTTGGGAACACGCATATTATCTCAATTATCAGAACAGACGACCAGATTACATTACCGCTTTCTGGAATGTGGTCAACTGGAATGAAGTTTCAAAACAGTTCACGGCAGCGAAGTAATCGTGCGATAGAATCTTAAAAAGAAGAGGCTGTCCCGGGGCAGCCTCTTCTTTTTTTTATTTCAGAACATTCTTTAATCTCTTCGGATCACGTAAACGGCTCCGACCCGGATAGCAAACTCACCTTCGAAGTAAAAATCACCGATCGCTTCAAACTTCCATTTTTCATTTAAGGGCTTGGTCCATCCTGCACCGATGGATAAATCATTCTCACCAATCAGGCCGCGCGCCCGAATGAAAGCATCTTCCACCGGGTACCAGCGCCCTCCGAGTATAAAACTCGCATCGTCTCCGGTCCAGAAATCAAACCCTGCAGTGCCGGTAATATGGCGGGTAAAGAAGTAGTTCATCTCAGCACCGAATTGTGCTTTGTCAAGGAATTTATCATTATCTGTTTTAATGATATCAAACTGGCCGCCTACAATAATGTCTTTTGCAATCTGAGCCGAAGCCAATCCTACAGTAAACAGGAGGGGTAGTAAAATTAATTTCTTCATCGTACGTAAATCACGTAAAGATAGAAAGCGCACGCAATACCCGAAGCTTTCCGGATCTTTTTAGGCATGGTGATTCCTTTACGCGTGCTGATCGATCAGACGCTTCAGGTATTCGGTAGGCACTACTCCAGACTGACGCCACACAATGTTTCCTTTTTTGAAAAGAATAAGCGTGGGAACGCTCTGAATCTGGTAAGCTGAAGCAGCCTGAGGATTACGATCAATATCAATTTTTATGATCCGGGCTTTATCCCCTACGTTGGCTTTCAATTCGTCCAGTATGGGTGCCATCATTTTACAGGGACCGCACCATTCGGCTGAGAAATCAACAAAGGTGGGTTTTTCACTTTGGATTAGTTCAGAAAATGAAGGATGTGCCATAGATTAACCGTTTAACGACAAACAGAAAAATTTTCTGCCAGGTTCCATTCTTTGTTTTGAGAATCAGAGAACAAGACTGCGAAAGAGCTTTTAAATTGCTATCGGATTCGTTTACTTTTGGAACCTCCGGCATTAACCGAATGTTACATTGTTAATTTGATTGTAGAGGTATGACAACAGTTCATGTAAAAAATATGGTTTGCAACCGCTGCATCGCGGCTGTTCAGCAGGTAACAGAACAACAAGGGCTGCAGGTCGAAAAAATCACATTAGGAGAGATTAGCCTGAAAGAAGATTTGACTCATGAGCAGTTTCTTAAACTTGATTCGGCACTTCGTAATCTTGGTTTTGAACGGATAGACAATCGCAAATCACGATTAATAGAATCCATTAAGAACAAAGTGATCGAATTAATTCATCACCGTGATCAGGTAGATCGCAAATTCAATTGGTCTACCCTGTTAGCAGAAGAACTTCACTACGAATATAATTACCTCAGCAGTCTGTTTTCATCCGTAGAAGGTATTACGCTGGAGCAGTACATTATTCGTCAGAAAGTAGAACGGGTAAAAGAGTTGTTGTTCTACGATGAACTTACGCTGAGTGAAATTGCCAGCAAGCTTGGCTACAGCAGTGCAGCGCATCTTTCAGGACAATTCAAGAAAGTCACAGGTCTTACACCTTCTGATTTAAAAAAATCAAGGGAAATTAATCAGGTCAGGAAAGCGCTGGATAAAATCTAAGATTGTAGATAATAAAAAAGACTCCTCGTTAGGAGTCTTTTTTATTTCAGAACATATATGTCTTAGTTATGAAATATTCCTTTTGGAAAATTCACACCAGATGTTTTTGATTTTCTTCCTGCATTAGTGGCGGGCTTCAGTTCATAATCTGATAAGAGATCAGAGATTACCAGTTTATTATTGGTCAGTTCATGGATGATAGCCTGGTTACTTTCCGTACAGGTAGGGTCACCTTCCCATGAATAGCAGATAGTGGTTTCATCATTGTCTTTCCACTGCCAGGTAGCCAGACCTGTGATGGATACATAATAGGTTCCGGCATCTGAAAATAATACGGTTAATTCATAGTCAGTTCCGGCCACGGGTTCACCATCCAGTTCTACAAGTTCCCATGTTTTACAGAGTAGTTTGGTCTTGCTGGAGTTTTCAACCTGCGGAGCTTTGTCAGCGGTGAATGTAATTTCATCTCCCGAATCTGGAGTAAATGTGAAGCTGATGCTGCTGCCGTCTACGGAAACCAGTTTAAATGTTCCGTAATCCTCAAGCTCAATAGTTTCGTCATCGATAACTTCGTAGATGCCGAAAATTACCTCACCGTCAATAACGATGATGAAGTTGCCGCTTAAGTTGAACTCAAAAGATTCGTAACTGTCGCTGCTAACACGCCCGCTGGAGGAGGTAACGATCCATTTACCTTCAATACTTTCTTTAAGGGCTGAATCGCTTTTCTTGCCATCACTGTCATCACTACAGGAAATGACGCTGGCAATCACCAATACGATCGCTAAAATTTTCTGAAATATTCTCATAACATAGGGTTTTAAGTCATACAAATTGCAGAAAATCTGCGCAGGATTAAATACCTACTTTCAGGTATATTAAAAACCTTCTAATTCAGCGCAATTAGGCTTATTTATTTTCTGTATAGTTTTTAAAGCTGTTGAGAATAGCCTGCCATCCCCCGCGTTGCATGTCGACTGGATTAGTACTCTCAGCTTCAAATGTTTCCGTTACTTTGGTTTCGTTGCCGTTAGGGGTAAAAACAATTTTCACTTTCCGACCATCTGCGATAGTGTATTCAATACGTTTGTTTGCCTCTACCTTATCATAAGTACACTCAAAATCAAAACTGAAACTTCCATCTTTAGCGGCCATGGTGGTTTTTTGTTTTCCTCCCTCACGAAGATCATTCTCAGAAAACGGAGCATGCCAGTCGTCTGATGCCTGACACCATTTGGTGATATGCTGAGGTTCATTCCAGTACGCCCATACTTTTTCTACTGGTGCTTTCACTACGGCCTCAACGGTGATGTTTGTTTTTGTTTCGGTTCCCATATGCTTGTGTTTTTGTTTTTGAATTTTGCATACAAACTTATCACAACCGGATTAATTAAAGACTGGCTGATAACGACTATTTAATGGGCTGTTTCCGACATGGCTCATGGTTGTACAGGGTACTGTTTTTGCCCGGAAGGGATATTACCGTAACTTTATCCTTTTACGAAATTAATGAAAAGAGTTTATCACATCGTTCTGCTGCTATTGATCAGTTCTCCGCTTTGCGCCCAGCTTACAGACAGTAATCTGCCCATTGTAATTATAAATACAGATGGAGGAGCTGCGATACCCAACGATTATCGGGTCCTGGGCAACATGAAGATTATCGATCGCGGTGCAGGAGAAAGAAATTATGTGTCGGATCAGAACAACGATGGCCTGCTGAATTATAAAGGCCGCATTGAAATCGAAATCAGGGGCTCCAGTTCAACGGTATTGGATAAGAAACAATATGGATTCACTACGCTGCAGGCCGACAACACTTCTAATAATAATGTAAGCCTGCTGGGCATGCCCAAAGAAAATGATTGGATTTTCAACGGGCTTGCTTTTGATGATTCGCTGATCCGCGATTACCTGTCGTATACCTTATCACGAATACTGGGTGTATATGCTCCGCGTACGCGTTACTGCGAAGTAATCATCAACGGTGATTATCGTGGCCTATATGTTCTCCAGGAGAAAATCAAAGCCGATGATAACCGTGTTGATATTCTGAAAATTGAAACCAGTGATAATACTTTTCCGGATATCTCAGGAGGGTACATCACCAAGGCCGATAAAGTTACCTGGGATGATCCATCGGCATGGCAGGTCTCAAGTTACCTGGGTACCAACGATGTGAATTTTATTCATGAAATGCCTAAGCCTTCAGAAATTACAACACAGCAGCATCAATTCATAAAATCTGTATTCGATAAGTTAGGATCTACTGCCAAAACCGGTAACTCTTCCGTTTCAGATGGATATCCTTCCGTGATTGATGTCCCGTCTTTTATTGACTTCATGATTCTGAATGAACTTGCTGCTAATGTAGACGCTTATCAATTCAGTACTTTTTTTCATAAGGACAGAAACGGAAAGCTCCGTGCCGGACCACTCTGGGATTTAAACCTCACGTATGGCAATGATTTGCTGCGCTGGGGGTTAGACCGAAGCAAAACAAATACCTGGCAGTTCAACAATGGAGATAACATTGGTGCCAGGTTCTGGAAAGATCTGTTCGATAATTCAACGTACAGATGTTACATGGCGAAGCGGTGGAATGAACTTACGCAGATTGGTGCACCGCTTAATCTGGAAAGTCTGAAAGACCATATCGATGAACTTGTTGCTTCCATAAGTGAAGCGGCAGCCCGCAATATAACACGCTGGCCACCGATACCGGATGATCATCCTGCGAGTCATCCATACAATTACACCACGGAAATTGCCAACATGAAGAACTTCCTTCAGGCCCGTATCAACTGGATGAACACTAATCTGGGGTCTTTTTCCAGTTGTGATGATGTGCAGACTCCACCCCTCGTTATAACGAAAATCAATTATAATCCCGACACCGATGCTTCATTTCCCGATAGCGATAATCAGGAATTCATTGAGATCACTAATCATAGCGATGAGTTGGTTTCGCTAACCGGTGTGTACTTCCGCGGCACTGGTTTTGTTTACCAGTTCCCGGCCGGGTCGGCACTTCCTCCGCATGGTGTGATACAATTAGCCAATGACAGACAGACATTCATAAACCGGTATGCTTTTTCACCTTTTGGTGAATTCACGCGTAAGCTGGCAAACAGTGAACAAAAACTTACGCTCGCTGACGGGTTTGGTAATGTGATTGATGAGGTGCTTTATTCAGATGAAGCGCCATGGCCTGATGCTGATGGTAACGGAATGTACTTAAAGCTTATTGATCCTGATCTCGATAATGCCGATGGAACAAACTGGGTTGCTTCGGCAGATCCTATTGCCACCACGATTGTTGGTACTGAAAAATATGATGAGATCGAATTGGAACTATATCCTAATCCAACGGAAGAAAAAATATACGTGGAAGCAAAATCATTGATCACGTCCCTTCAGGTTTCAGATATTCACGGCCGTCCGTTGGAAACAATCCCCGTAAACTCAACTTCATACTGGCTTGAAATGGGTAAGTATACCCGGGGAATGTATCTGGTGTCAATCCGAACCAGCACTAAGACCGTAGTGGAGAAGGTTATACGTAAATAGCGACTTCTGAAAGCCTGAATCCTGTAAGCCAATCCCTGTAAAGTATAAAACAATATCACTGACCAGCCGGTATACTTGCATAGGAATTTGAAATTCCGGTAGGTATGAAAAGTGAAAAGCTAAAACGACAAACCTTTCCTGTTCTGGAAATGACGTGCGCAGCCTGTGCGGTGAGCGTGGAGTCGATACTAAAATCAACTGCAGGCGTAAAGGATGCAGGGGTAAATTTTGCCAATCAATCCACGTGGGTAGAATACGATGAATCTGTTGTTAACTCCAGTGGGTTGCAGGAAGCTGTTCGTTCCATTGGTTACGATCTTGTAGTTGATGCAACAGACGCCCAGGCTGTAAAAGAAGAATCTCAACAAAAGCATTATGAAGCAATAAAAAACAGAACCATCTGGTCATCCGCGCTTGCATTGCCCGTGGTGCTCATCGGAATGTTTTTTATGAATTTGCCCTATGGCACATACATTTCATTGGTGCTGTCAGCGCCCGTAGTATTTTTCTTTGGCAGAAACTTTTTTATCAATGCGTGGAAGCAGGCCAAACACGGATATGCCAATATGGACACGTTGGTGGCATTGTCCACCGGGATTGCTTTTTTGTTCAGCATGTTCAATACGTTCTTTCCTGAATTCTGGCATTCACGGGGATTACATGCGCATGTGTATTATGAAGCTGCTGTGGTAGTGATCGCTTTTATTTCTCTCGGAAAACTTCTGGAGGAGAAAGCTAAATCCAAAACATCATCTGCGATTAAAAGTTTAATGGGACTGCAACCCAGTACAGCGCGTGTGATCGTAGCGGGTGTTGAACAGGAGTTGCCTCTCGCTTCTATCCAGGTGGGGCATGTGGTATTGGTACGTCCGGGTGAACGAATTCCTGTGGATGGAAAAATAATATCCGGAGTTTCATTTGTGGATGAGAGTATGATTTCCGGTGAACCGGTACCGGTAGAGAAAAACATAAGTGATAAGGTCTTTGCCGGAACAATAAATCAGAAGGGAAGCTTTCAGTTCGAAGCGCAACAGGTAGGCACAGGTACTGTGCTGGCGCGGATCATCAAAATGGTTGAAGAAGCTCAGGGTAGCAAAGCCCCTGTTCAAAAACTTGTAGACAGGATTGCCGGAATTTTTGTGCCGGTAGTGATCAGTATTGCTATTCTCACTTTTATCACATGGATTATTGCCGGAGGTGATCACGCATTCACGCACGGGTTGCTGACTTCGGTAACCGTACTGGTCATAGCATGTCCTTGCGCTTTGGGGCTCGCTACACCAACCGCCATCATGGTAGGTGTTGGTAAAGGTGCTGAGAATAACATTCTTATCCGGGATGCTGAAAGCCTGGAGCTTGCACATAAAGTAAATGCAGTCATTCTGGATAAAACCGGAACGATAACAGAAGGTAAACCTGTGGTCACGGATATTTTCTGGGAGACTTCAGTAAAAATCAATGAACTGGAAAAAATTCTTCTCTCTATTGAAAAGCAGTCTGAACATCCCCTGGCGGAAGCTGTTGTTTCACACTTTAAAAAAGAGGAAAACAGTACGGTTGCCTTTGAAAAATTTGAAAGCATTACCGGTCGAGGTGTAAAAGCAAGTTATGAGAAAGAAGTATTCTTTGTTGGTAACCGAAAGCTGATCGAAGAGAATCACATTACTATCACGGATACCCTGAACCAGAAAGCTGCTTCGCTGCTTGCGGAAGCCAGAACGGTTGTGTATTTCGCTGATGCGAAGAACACATTAGCCGTTATTGCTATCGCAGACAAAATTAAGACTACGTCTGCAGCAGCAATAAAATCCCTGCAACAAAAGGGTATAGACGTATATATGCTCACGGGCGACAATGAGCAAACTGCTAAGGTTGTTGCATCTCAGGTAGGACTCCGGCATTATAAAGCTGAATTTCTCCCGTCTGACAAAGCCTCTTTTATCAAAGAGCTTCAGCAACACGGGAAAATAGTAGCTATGGTAGGTGATGGTATCAACGATTCACATGCGCTTGCTCAGGCTGATGTGAGCATTGCTATGGGCAAAGGTTCTGATATTGCGATGGATGTAGCCAAAATAACATTGATCACTTCTGATCTTCAGTTAATACCCAAAGCGTTGAATCTTTCTACGAGGACAGTAAGGGGTATTTATCAGAATTTGTTCTGGGCATTCATCTACAACCTGATTGGTATTCCACTGGCGGCTGGCATTTTATATCCGGTAAATGGATTTTTACTGGACCCTATGATTGCCGGTGCCGCCATGGCATTAAGTTCAGTAAGTGTTGTCCTTAATAGCCTGAGATTACGGTCGATAAAAATTTAATCAGTAAACAATCATAAAGAGTATGAAGACGTCAAAGTTCAAAACCAATATTAAATGCGCTGCGTGTGTAGATAAAGTAACACCCTATCTGAATGAAACGATAGGAGAGAATCAATGGAAGGTAGATCTGACCGATCCATCCCGCGTGCTGACAACAGATCACGAAGTTGATCCGGAAAAGATCAATGAAGCACTCGTAAAAGTAGGGTATAAGGTCCAGCAAATCTAACCGGCAGAATTTTTACTGTCTGCCCGGTTTTTATACGCAATGACTGCACGCAGTTTGGCGTAGCTGAATTTTCCTTCAGCTTTAGCGTACAGCTGCGAGAGGCTTGCGTCAGACTCATAAATGAGAAGTTGTACGATCTCCGCAAAATCATTCACACTTATAAAGTCGTGGATGTCAATACGGTTATCCTCGATCAGAGAGATCATATGACTTTCAATTGTTGAAATCGAAAGCCCTCTTTCTTCAGCAATGTCCTTTACGGATTTACCTGCTTTGAAGAGCGTAAATGTAACGTCATGCGTACGTGGCTCGCCTTTACTTTTCTTAGAACCTTTTTTCTTTTTCTTTGAAGGTGGAGGTGTTTTTTCGCGGATCGCCTGAAGCATGTTCAATCGCTCGCTTGTACGTTGCTGAGTACCTGCCGAAAAGTCGAAGTCATATTTCTCTGCCAGGATACATGAGGTTAGGTGCACGACTTTGTCGACTTCTTCCAGTTTTTTGAATAGCAACTGGTCAATATCGGAGAGGCTGGTCTGGTATGCCTTCATGCGTTTCTGGTGTTGCATTTCTTCGCGATGCTGAACCAGCAGTTTGAGCTGATCCCAGATTAAATTCCGGTAGTAAGCACTACCTTTTTGAAGACGCGCAAGTAAAGCGGTGGTGTCACGGGTTTCCAGCAGGCTATGAAGTTGAGCTCTGAAGGTCTGGGTGTTGCTTTTCTCTTTTGCCAACGCATTGGCGATCTGTTGAAGGACGGGTTGCATGGTTTCATCAGCCAGGGTATTCTCCTGATGACCGCGCATTACATACTGTATCTCTTTTCCGATTTCTTCAAAGTCAAAGGTTTTATTGATGCGTTCCAGAATGTATTCACGTTGTTTGTCCTTAATGGTATTGGCTAATTGTTCTGGCCGGTGATTGTCACTGGTAAAGGCTGCAACCTGCTTGTCTGTGCTGATCACCTGCGTGCTGATACGTGTCCGTAGAATGAGTCCATTCAGTGAACGCAGCCGTGAAAGGGCAACGTAAACCTGTCCGTCAGCAAAGGCCTGCTCTACATCAATGATCGCTTTGTCAAATGTAAGGCCCTGGCTTTTGTGAACCGTAATGGCCCAGGCAAGTTTTACCGGATATTGTTCGAAAGAGCCGATGACCTCTTCTTCCAGGTGCTGTGCGTCACTGGAAAGTGAATAGCGTTTGTTTTCCCAAATAGCTTTCTTCAGCTTGTATGGTGTGCCGGTTTCACTCATCTCTACCGTAACACCATCACCATTGATTGTCTTTACCGTAGCAAGTTTCCCGTTGAAGTAAGCTTTATCTTCCGTGTCATTCTTTACGAACATGATCTGAGCGCCTTCCTTCAATTCGAGTTTTGCCAGTACCGGATACATACTTTCAGGAAAATCTCCTTCTACAGAAGCCTGAAAGATATGCGATGCCGTTTCCAGTGACTTCAGTGCCCGCTGGTTAAGGTCATCCGCTTTATAGTTATGTGTAGTGAGCGTGATGACCTCACGCATATGACGGATCGTTTCGCTGTCAGTATAATGTTTATTTAATTCATCAATATCGGCTGTCGTAGGACAATTGTTCCGAAGATTGTTCAACAGGTCAATGAATAGCCTGTCGCTTTGACGGAAGATCTTATCAAGCTCTATATAAACAAACCCGGATTGCTTTAAGGCATGGGATTCAAAAAACCAGGAACTGTTGTAATATTTTGAAAGGGTAGCTTCTTCTTCGCGCTTCACTACCGGTGGCAATTGAAACAAGTCCCCGATGAGTAATAGCTGGACACCACCAAACGGTTGCCTGAAATTTCCACGGGCAGCTTTTAAGCGGTAGTCGATGGCATCCAGAAGATCCGCCCGCAGCATGCTTACTTCATCAATCACTAGCAAGTCAATGGAACGCAGCACCTGCTTTCGGACGCTGTTCAGCGGATGTTTTCTGGCCAGGGCATCTGATGTGTAAAAGTTACTCCCCTGACTGAATTCAGTGAATGTACTTCGTTCGGGAATGAACATTCCGAATGGCAACAGAAATTGAGAGTGAATGGTAGTACCACCGGCATTGAGTGCGGCTATCCCTGTGGGTGCAACAACAATGAATGATTTGTGTGTACTTCCTGCCAGGCTTTTCAGGAATGTAGTCTTCCCTGTACCTGCTTTGCCGGTAAGAAAAATGGGCGCAGACGTGCTGTTTATGAAACGACCGGCCGTAGTAAGGACGTCTGTTGTGGAAATAAATTCTTCAGTATGCATGTATGAATAAGCTAACGGTATGTAAAAATATAAAATTGTTCATACGAAAAGCTTTATGGCTCCACTTTCAATGAGGATGTATACACCCAACAGGAATAAAACGACAGGCATGATGATGTGACCGAACCTGGAAATAGATTTTGCCAGAAGGGGATGGCTTGCCAGATATTTTCCCAGCAAACACCATAACCCTGTCATTACAAGAAAGATCATCACCAGAATAAGAAGCTGATGATTATCCATAGTCGCAAACAAAGGAACATAAACTCCAATGTTATCCGATCCATTGGCTATGGTAACTCCCGCCAAGGAAATAATACCCGTTTTATTCAGATCTATTTGGGATGTATCTGTATCGGGTTTCAACAATGATACGAATTGCTTTATGCTCAGGTAGATGGGAAACAATCCCAGCAGACCGATGAATTGTGGATTGATATAATTTCCCACCCGAGAAAAAATATAGCTGACAACGACAAGCGATGAAATACCGAGATACTGCCCCGATACGATATCGCGGCTACTATACCTTTTGCTTCCGAAGAACAACATCAGAATAACGATATCATCGATGTTGGTGGACACAAATGAAAGGAATGCAGTGAGAAGGGTTTCGAGTATGTTCATTCAATACTATTCCAGATTATATCTTTCCGCCCATTCCAATCCATTTGGCAACTCGAGAGAGTTGAATTCCAGGTGAATAACTCTGCGTGACTTCTGACTTGCAGATTTAGCGGATGCATGTAGTAGTAATGGCTTCATGATGTGAATACCACACGATTTTACGTTGCATATGAAGGGAATGCTGTTTTGCGTGATCATACTGATTTCATCGCCTGACAGCTTTTTGTTTTGTGACCCATGAATCACTTTCAGTGCTCCATTGGTTTCATCAGTATCATCCAGGTGCACACGGATGGCAAATGTATCTTTTAGAATTTCGTCAGGTGGGCAAACACCGTAGGCACCATGTTTTTTTGTCCAGCCGCTAAATCCTTCGGCATCAACTTTATCCCTCACATGGATAATAATATCCTGGTGCCACGTTACATACCAGTTTGATTCAGGAGATTTATCAAAGAATAACACTTTGGTCAGGAACAATTTTGGGTTTATTCTTTTAAGAATGTTAAGCAGATTGCCATTCAGCAACAACCCCTTCAGTTCCGGAATTTCTGTGAGTACGTTCCGTAAGGCATGGGTATGTTCAATAGCTTTTGTTTTGAAATAATTATCCAGACGCAATTTCATCTGGTTTATCTCTTTTCTGGAATAGACGTGATGTAAAACAGCTGACCCTTTATAATGTACGCGCTGAATGAGGCTATGCAATGAGCTTTCACTTAATTCGTATTGATATTGGTCCAGTGCTTGTTCCAGGCATTCTTTAACCCTTCTCTTCAACCTTTCAGGTGCTATAACCCGTACCCGATTTCCGAATCCCAGTATCTCACGCTCAAGCTCAAAGTTCAGCTGTACCTGGATGGAAACGATAATTCCATGTGAAAGCGTTTCTTCTACCTGTTGCGAATGATGCAGTGGTTTTGTGATAATGTAAGGGGCAGTTGCATTATCGGCAAACAAAATAACTTTTTCCCTACGCGCACCCGGACTCACTGAAACACCAATGACATCTTTCAGGTGATCGGTGAGCGTGAAGTTCTTTTGTTTAGGAATGTAGGGCCGCTGACACTCTTCAATCTGGAGGATCCGGTCGAGCGCAAGGTTCATAAGTTCAGCATTCCGTTTCTTAAGTCCGATCACAAACCAGCGATTTCTGTATTCTTTTAAATAATAAGGGTGAAAGTCGAATGAGTTTACATCGCGGGCTTTGAATGAACGATAGTGCAGTACTATGGAACACTTTTTCATGATGGCCTGGTACAGTGGCTCAATAAACTCAAGACCTTTAAGATTCTCATTTTTTTCGAGGTCGATAACAGGTTCTGTATTGGTCTTTGCTGAATAGATCTTGTTTTCCAGTCGCTGTATCATTCCACTTAGCTCCTGAAAGTGACTGAACCCCTTGAACTGCCTGAGGATCTCCACCACCTCGGTAAGTTTGCCCAGGTCTTGATCAGTTAACGGAATATTGGTAATAGAGTATTCCGGGTCTTCATAGGTATAGTATTTCTTTTCGAGTACAACGATAGGGGCATTGTAGCCCAGCTTGTCGCTCCGCATCAGCTGAAGGTCCATCTGAATGGAACGCCTGCTTACACCTTTGTCGATGCCTTCATATTCATAGAGTGCTTCGGAGCAGGCATCAATGAGATCTTCCAGTGTCCACCTGCGCTGGCGGTTGCGAAGGCAGTTGTCGATGGTGCGATAGCGGATAAGGGCGTTTCGGTTAACAGGCATGTTTAAAAATTAAGTCAATCTAAATAGATTGGCGCCCTTCTCCTTGAGGACAAGGGCCGGGGATGAGGTGATTAACCGGAATCAGACGTCCTTCAATTTCATTCAGTACAAAACTTAATCTTGTCATCACTTCCCCATTGGTGAACCGAATGACACGAATATTCAATTCATTGAGTTTATCTTCCATGTTAATCACCTCGCGCTGCCCTCTCCTTGAGAGGGTGGTGCCATCTTTTGAAATTTTTCCATAAAAAAAGGGAAAATATTTTCACTGCGCAAAAAGGCTGCGCAGTAACCCTCCAATTTTGAATCATCAATTAAACGAAACGAATATGAAGTTCAATGTATTCCGCAAAGCAAAGGCAACCGTTAATTACGAGGGAGCACAGGCCTATCCGTTGGATAAGCGTACTGCGCTGTATAGCGCGGTGGTGACCACTTCATTGAGTGACAAATTTTATGAAGGAAGCCAGGAACGCCTTAACCGGATTCGCACGCTGATCGCTCAAAATGATCCGGCCTTCGTAGCACGGCTGGCCATCTATGCCCGCAATAAAATGTATATGCGTAGTATACCCATGGTATTGGCAGTTGAATTGGCAAAAACAAAAACAGCTGAGGGTATTGTTCGCAAAGCTGTTAATGGTATTGTACAGCGGGCCGATGAAATTACAGAGCTGTTGGCTTATTATCAGCTTGCCAATGACCGTAAGGCTACCAAAAAACTGAACAAGCTTTCCAAGCAGATTCAATACGGACTGGCTGAGGCTTTCAACAAGTTTGATGAATACCAATTTGCCAAGTATAACCGTGATGCAGAGATCAAGTTAAAGGATGCTTTGTTCCTCGTTCACCCAAAAGCGGTGAATGAAGGCCAACAGATACTTTTCAATAAGATCGCCAAAGACGAGCTCGCAACACCCTATACATGGGAAACTGAATTGTCTATGCTGGGACAAAAGAAGTTTGCATCCGATAAAGAACGTAAGGGAGCTTTCCGTGCGAAATGGGAAGAACTTGTAACCAGTGGTAAACTCGGATACATGGCGTTGCTGCGTAACCTTCGAAATATACTGGAAGCTGAAGTTTCAGCTGAAGTGATTGAACGGGTATGCGTACAGCTCGCGGCACCTGAACCGGTTGCTAAATCAAAGCAGTTACCGTTCCGGTTCCTCGCGGCCTACCGTGAAATCCGGGATCTGCAATGCGGATATATTCCGATGGTGCTGGACGCACTGGAGGATGCTGTAGCACAAAGTGCCTGCAATATCCGTGGGTTTGCAAAGAATACTTCCGTGGTGATTGCCTGTGACGTATCGGGCTCTATGCAGAAAAGTATTTCTGCGAAGAGCAAGATCATGAATTACGATATCGGGTTGATGCTCGGTATGTTATTGCAGTCTCGTTGCCAGAATGTGCAGACGGGAATGTTCGGTGACACATGGAAGATCATTAACGTGTCACGCAAAAACATACTGGCGAATGTACAGGAGTTTTACAAGCGTGAAGGCGAGGTTGGTTATGCTACCAACGGATACCTGGTGCTGTATGATCTGATCGCCCGTAAAAAGGCAGTTGACAAGATCATGATGTTTACCGATTGCCAGTTGTGGAACAGCAATGGAGCGCAGCGAAGCATTACTTCCCTGTGGAAGCAATACAAAATGATAGCGCCACAAGCGCGACTGTATTTGTTTGACCTGGCAGGTTATGGAAATACACCGCTTGATGTACGTGAAGATGATGTGTGCCTGATAGCCGGATGGTCCGATAAAATTTTCGATGTGTTGGCAGCGCTCGAAGAGGGTGCAGATGCCCTGGCTAAAATTGATGAGATGCCGTTGTGATGAATACCCTCCCCTTTCCGAAATGTTCGGAAGGGGAGGTTTCAGATAAGAGAGTGCGCCAGCGTTGGAGAGCTGGGCCTGACTGTAAATCAGGTGCGTTATGCTGAACAGGTTCGAATCCTGTTGTTCTCACATGAAATGTTCTTTGAAGAAAATAAGGATGTCGTTAGAAGCGTGATACTTCGTACCATAATAGGGGAGGAATCACATATCCGACTGGCGCGGAAAAGTGTTCCGGGTTCGACTCCCGGCATGCGCTGCCCCATTCATGCTTCGCCTTTTACTCCTTAATTTCTGGAACCTTATGATAATGCCGTAGTATGGAGATACTTCTATTGGCTGAAAGCCGAAAGGCTGAACGGTTCGAATCCGTGAGCTCCATATGAATATAGCTTATCGTAATAGAAAGGTGCCGTACATCAGAGTTACTCCGACCTTTAATCGAAAAAGTCTCTGGTGGCTCTTTGCCCTTTCTTTAAGAAACGAACAGATGCCGTAGATAAGAGTTACTTCGGACCTATGGGTCGCGGGTTCAAATCCCGCTCCTGGTTTATGCCGGGATAGCTCAGCCTGGTTAGAGCAATAGAAAGTCTCTTATCGGTTCATTGCTCTGTTTGATATCAGGGTGTATATCAGTTGGCAGATTACCTGCATTGGAAGCAGGAGGTCGTTGGTTCGAGACCAGCCACCCTGACAAATGGAGATATAGATTTATCGGAAGATCAATTGGCTTCGAATCAATAGGTTGAAGGTTTAGGTCCTTCTGTCTTTGAGACATTCTAAATCTATCTTTCGGTACGTGTATATTAGATCAAGGCTTAAATGCAGAAAAATGGATACTAAAGGATTAATGGATACTCTTCAACAATTAAAGGATCAGCATACCCAAGTGTTTTTTTCCGTTGATAAAGGTAGTGACGAGCGTGATGCAACAGTATTTATTGAAGCAAACCGGAATGGAATCCTTGCCTTTTGCGATTTTCTTCTTCGATCCATTGAAAAATCACATTTGGAAAAAGATGCTATCTATCGAATTCCGGACGAATTTAAGGATGATTCCAAAGTGTGTATAGCGTATATCAGAATTGCGGAAGGAAATCAAAATCCAAAGCCAGTCAATGAATCTAAACTAACACAATTGTGTTGTGCTGCTGTGATGATTTCAGGTGTAGTAATTTTTTTGATCGGTATTATTTCGACCATTCAATTTTTGGCAAAATTATTCTAATTATGAACTTAACCGGAAATGACCTTAAAAACATAGGCTTCCCCGAAACCAAAGCTATTGGTGTAGCGCTCTCCATCCTGGAGAAAGAATATGCTGCACTGACGTCTGAAGAGCAACTTGAATTATTGAAGGAAGTAATCAAACAGCCTTCAGCATTTGAAAACAATGAAACGTTGCTGCCCATTGTTCAGGCTCTGCAGAAACCAGCGGATACTACCATTCCGTTAAAGCAAAGTCCCCAGCCGTATGCGATTTACGGAGCAGAAGCCATCGAGCCTGGTGCATTAACACAAATGGCAACCGCCATGACGCTACCCGTAACTGTGGCAGGTGCCTTAATGCCCGATGCACATCAGGGCTACGGTCTTCCCATCGGTGGGGTGTTGGCCACACATAATGCTGTAATACCGTACGGGGTTGGTGTCGATATTGGCTGCCGCATGTGCCTGACTCTATATGATCTTACAATAGCGATGTTGGATGAAAAGAGAGAAGAACTAAAGAAGATGTTGTTGAACAATACACAGTTCGGAACAGCCACATTCAAGCGACCCAAAGATCATGACATCTTTGCACGAAACGAGTTTAATGAAATTCAAATCGTGAAGCAATTGAAAGACAAAGCCTGGAAACAGATCGGTTCTTCCGGTGGCGGAAATCACTTCGTTGAATTCGGTGTGGTGGAGATACTGACACCCGTCAATGAATACAACCTTGCTCCAGGAAAATACCTGGCGCTGTTGTCGCACTCAGGTTCACGAGGACTGGGCGCTACCATCGCTGGTCACTACACAAAGATTGCCATGGAAATATGCAAGCTTCCACAAGAAGCAAAACATCTGGCATGGCTTGATCTGAATACAGAGGCTGGTCAGGAATACTGGCTTGCTATGAACCTTGCCGGTGACTATGCATCGGCATGTCATCATCAGATACATGAACGTATGGCCATTGGACTTCGTGAAACGCCTCTCGCTATGATTGAGAACCATCACAATTTTGCGTGGAAAGAAAAAGATGTGTTGGGTAATGAAGTCATCGTGCATCGTAAAGGTGCCACACCGGCAGGTAAAGGTGTATTGGGAATTATACCCGGATCGATGGCTACACCAGGCTTTATCGTTCGTGGTAAAGGTGAAGCAGCCTCCATAAATTCAGCTTCGCATGGTGCAGGCCGGACTATGTCACGCACAAAAGCAAAACAGACGTTGTTGCCGGGTCAGGTGAATAAATTTCTGAAGGAGGCAGGTGTCGAGCTAATTGGCTCCGGATTGGATGAAGCACCAATGGCGTACAAGGACATCCATCAGGTAATGAGTTCACAGAAAGAGCTTGTTGAAGTACTCGGCTCCTTCATGCCAAAGATTGTAAGGATGTGTGGCGATGAGCGTTTTAAAGAAGTGGACTAAAGCAGAGTTAGTTGATTTTTGTAATATGCAGTTATGAAGACCGCTGCTTTACTATTAGTCATTCTGGGCTCAATTACCATTTCTTATGGGCAATCTTGCAGGAAGCTTGTTCTCGAAGGTGCTGGTATCCGTGGTATCGCTTATGTAGGAGCAATCAAGCAATTGGAAGAACAGGATCTGTTGAAGGGAATTGAAAAAGTTGGTGGCACTTCTGCAGGGGCCATTGCCGCCCTGACAATTGCATTAGGTTATAGCAGTGGCGAGATTGAAGATATTATCTACAAAACGAAGTTGCAGAAATTCAATGATGGTAGATTTATCTTTTTCGGTGGCATATCACGCATGAACCGAAACTATGGATGGTATCGTGGTGATGCCTTCATAAGCTGGCTTGAGAAAGTTATCGCGAATAAAACGAATCATCCGGATATCACATTCCGAGAACTTCACGAGCGAAAATTCAAAGACCTGTACGTAACGGGGACAAGCCTTAACAAACAAAAGCTTATCGTTTTTTCATATGAAACATATCCCGATATGAAGGTAAAAGATGCTGTACGGATCAGTATGTCAATACCGTTATATTTCGAAGCAGTCTTTATTGATGCATCGGGAAAAGTACTCGACAAGAAGAGCGCCACAGGAGACTTTGATATTATGGTGGATGGTGGCTTAACAGGTAACTTCCCCATTCATATTTTTGACAGCCTGACTGTAATTGATAACCGGCAGGTTCGGATTCCTGATCTCACAACCATCGGTATCCGTGTTGACACCCCTGAGCAAATCGGATATGATTCACTTCACAAAGGCCTTGCACCTATACCCATTGACCGTTTCCGAGGTTATGTGAGTGCATTCTATAACTATGCCATTGAAAATCTTAATCGTAATCAACTCACGGATAAGGATTGGAAAAGAACCGTATCCATTAGCTCCGGTGATATTGGTCCGAAGATCCGGAAGCTTTCTGTTCAGGAAAAAGATTTCCTGATCCGGAATGGCTATCAGGCTACAGCCGATTTTTTACACAAATCACGTCAGCTACCGTAGATGATTGCAGTCTGAGTAATTGCAGAGGGGGTTGCGGTCAACATTATTGATCATAAATCGAAAAGTCTGGTCAGGTCTGAAATAAGTTGCAAGGCCATCAATAGAATTAACGGGAGCCATGACCAGGAAATCGTATTGGCAAACCAGGAGTATACATATCTTTTCCGGGTAAGCACCTCATAACCGAGAGTGGTTAATTCCCAGAATGCAGATTTCGGAAGTGGTAAGAAATTCCAGACAGTATACCACAGGGCACACATGCCGCTGGTGTTCCAGAATGAAAGTTCCGATAAGGACATAATTCCGATGGGGCTACCTAATTTTTTTGACGATTCCAATTTACCTGACGTAATCTTAAACAGCGCACGGATATTTATCGTGATAAATTGAAAGGCACTGGAACTACCTTTTTGAACAGCCTCACCTAACGTTGTTGTTTTTGTTGTACGATCGGCCAATTCATGCGATGTAAATCCCGCTTTACGTTCGGCATCCAGCAAAACCTGAACCGATAGTATATTAATTTGGGTTCCTGTTGTCCGTTGTATTTCCAATACCACCTTACCGTCATCGTCCTCGCGCAACAATTCCCGTACTTCAGCAAGACAGACAACAGGCCGATCATTTACTTTTAGGATTCTATCACCCGGAATTATTCCAGCGGATGCAGCCGGAGATCCAGACATTACTTTGTTAATTTCAAACGGTGCATTTATGGTAATAAAAGGGTCTGGCTTCGGTTCCAGATATTTGGTTATCACGGGTGGCTTAATGATCAATTCCTGTCCATTTCGCAAAACGGTAAAGTATGTACTTGTATCGATGAGAATCGCTGGAGTGAATAAATTTTCGTATCGCTCAAAGTCTTTACCATTTATATAAAGAATCTGGTCGCCTGATTGAAATCCCCATTCTCTTGCTTTGGCTGACGGGTAAATTCCATGCCGGTTCATTTCGACTTTTGAAATAAAAATATCTTTTTCAGCATAATAGACTCCAATGAAGATCAGTAGGCCCGTTATCAGGAGTGCTAAAGTACCGCCATAGGTGACGATCAAACGTACAATTCGTGACCTGTCAAAAAATTCCCATGGGTATTGCATGCGATGCTTTTTACCATCAACGACCGTATAGATACGCCCCAGCCCAATAACAGGTATATATATTCCAACCGAAAATTGAACTCCCTTTATCCTGAATGAAAACAACTTTGGATTATATCCGAGAAAATAGTGAGCTGCTCTGACATTCAGCAAAATTGAAAAAAAGAAAAAAGAAGCCTGGTAAACGATATACAGAAAAACGATGCTCAGGATGAAGTTCAATGTAGTGTGGTTTTAGCAGGCAACGATAATAGCAATAAGTTTGACGGGATTAAAAAATACCTCTGCTTTTGTATTAATTAATATTGAAAGATTCGAACCATCGAGGAATTCATGCAACAAAAAGAGGTTGCCATTTGACAACCTCTCTAAAGTCGGGGTGAGATGATTCGAACATCCGACCCCCACGTCCCTAACGTGGTGCGCTAACCGGGCTGCGCTACACCCCGAAACTTCCTGTAAAAACTGGGCTGCAATATTACTAATAAAGATCTACTCACAAAAATTTTCCAAAATATCCACCGGGGAGGCTTTATATTTAGTGATCTATAACCAGATAGTTTCATCATGAAATCACTTTTCCAGATTTTATATTGCCTCTTAAGTCTGTTTGTTGTTTTTTCCTGCTCTCGGAAAGATGACCCCTACACCACCTGGTCTGTAACCGGAGGAACTAAAGAAGGAATCCGTTATTCCTCACTTACTCAAATCGATACTTCGAATGTCAACCTGCTGGAGGTTGCCTGGACCTACCATACCGGTGATGCGGACACGGTCAACCACTCGCAGATTCAATGCAATCCTATAGTTGTAAATGGAGTTTTGTATGGAACATCACCACAACTCCGCCTGATTGCTCTGGATGCTGCTACCGGAAAAGAACGCTGGGTCTTTGATCCGAAGCGCCCGGGAGGAAAACCTACGCGACTGGATTTTATACTCAATAACAATCGTGGTGTAACGTATTGGTCGGATGGAAAAGCAGAACGGCTCTTCTATTCCGTAGGTGCACGCATGCATGCTATTGATGCAAAGACCGGACAGTTGTATACACGGTTTGGAAATGAAGGGTTGATTGATCTGCATGATGATCTCGGTCGGGATGTAAGCAATCTGTATGTAGCATCAACGTCTCCACCTGTTGTTTATAAAGACCTGCTGATCGTGGGCACGCGTGTATCTGAAAATACAGACGCTGCTCCCGGACATATCCGTGCGTATAGTGCACGTACTGGAAAACTGGAATGGATATTTCACACCATTCCCCAACCGGGAGAATATGGTTATGATACCTGGGAAGATTCTCTGGCGTATACATTCATCGGTGGTGCCAACTCCTGGTCCGGATTTACTTTGGATGAAGAAAAAGGAATTCTGTTTGCTCCGGTGGGTTCGGCTTCATTTGATTTCTACGGTGGTAAGCGAAAAGGTGCCGGTCTGTTTTCGAATTGCCTGCTGGCGCTTGATGCGGCTACCGGAAGAAGAATCTGGCACTTTCAGAATGTTCATCACGATGTGTGGGACAGAGATCTGCCAACGCCTCCGGCTTTAGTTACGGTTATGCATGATGGACAGAAAACAGAAGCGGTTGCACAGCCTTCGAAGTCTGGTTTTATTTTTCTGCTCGATCGTAAAACCGGAGAACCACTTTTTGAAATCAAGGAACAACCGGTTCCTACAGACTCAGAGCTCGCTGAAGAAAAGCTCTGGGAGACTCAACCTATTCCTACACTGCCGGAACCATTCACACGGCAAAGTTTTGGCGAGAATGATCTGAATGATCTCGTGCCGGATTCATCGTATCAACGCATCAAAAAACAATTGAGCGGTTACAAATACGGTCACCTCTTCACGCCACCTTCAAAAGCCGGAACAATTTTCTTTCCGGGTCTTGATGGAGGAGCAGAGTGGGGAGGCCCGGCCGTTGATCCTGAAAGTGGAATCATGTACATCAATGCCAATGAAATGCCGTGGGTGATTACTATAACCGATGTGGCCCAGAAAAAAACAGGGAACGAAACATTACTCCAGGCCGGTCAGCGTATCTATAAAAGTAATTGTGTAAGCTGTCATGGTGTGAACCGAGAAGGCAGTGGAAACTATCCGGCCATTGCAGAAGCCGATAAAAAATATTCTCTGGCAGAATTCAAAACCTTATTATCGACCGGAAGGCGGATGATGCCGGCTTTCAGTCATTTATCCGATGATGAAAAAAATGCACTGGCATCTTTTATCCTGAACTTAAAATCCGAACAGGATAAAAAATATGTTGGTCAATCTGCTGTTGATCCGGGCGAAGTCCCTTATACCATTACAGGCTATAATAAATTCCTGACACCCGAGGGATATCCCGCTATTAGACCACCATGGGGAACGCTGAATGCTGTTAACCTGAACACCGGCAAAGTGATGTGGAGAGTTCCGCTGGGAGAGCATCCTGATTTTAAAGGACAAGATACGGGTACTGAAAATTATGGTGGTCCAGCAGTAACGGCCGGTGGGTTGATCTTCATTGCAGCCACACAAGACAATATGATCCGGGCTTTTGATAAACGTTCGGGCAAAATTCTCTGGCAACATGAACTACCCGCATCAGGTTTTGCCACGCCTGCTGTATATGAAGTCAATGGAAAACAATTTGTGGTGATTGCCTGTGGCGGTGGAAAACTCAAAACAAAATCAGGCGATGCTTATGTGGCGTTTGCTTTACCTTAAGTCACGAAACTTAATTTCTAAACCATGCGATTAATCAGAAATGTATTTGTGCTGCTCCATGCTATGATAGCGTCTACTGTTTTAGCGCAACAAACCATTCCATTATATAATGGACCAATTCCCAATAGCCGGCCTGCACCAGATGAAGAGAAATCAGAAGAGCGCGATGGAATAACCCGTGTGAGTAAAATATCCCGGCCAACGCTCACGATTTTTCCTGCAGAGAAAAGCAAATCAACGGGTACAGCTGTGATCATTTTTCCCGGTGGCGGATATCGCATTAATGCTATCGATCATGAAGGCTTTTTTGTGGCGAAGAAATTCAATGAGCATGGGATCACGGCATTTGTGGTGAAGTATAGAATTCCCGATGATGCCACCATGGAAAACCGCGAGATTGGTCCGCTTCAGGATGCTCAGCAAGCGATTAACATCGTTCGGCAACGTGCGAAGGAATGGAATATAAACGCGGATCGTTTAGGGATCATGGGGTTTTCAGCCGGTGGCCACCTGGCATCAACAGCCGGTACGCATTTTACCACAAGCGTGATTCCGAACGCAGAAGGAGTCAATCTTCGTCCTGATTTTATGATCTTGATTTACCCCGTGATCAGTTTTCAGGATAGCATTGCGCATATAGGCTCACGTGAAAACCTTATCGGCAAAACACCTTCAAAGGAAAAAACAGATCACTACTCCAATGAGCTTCAGGTAACGTCACAGACACCACCCACATTCCTGGTTCATGCCAGCGATGATGCAGCGGTAAAGCCACAGAACAGTATTGTATTTTATGAACAATTGATTCATCATGGAGTACCGGCTGAGCTTCACATCTATCAAAAAGGTGGACATGGATTTGGGATGAATAATAAATTCACCAGCGATCTGTGGATGGATCGGTGCATAAACTGGATGACATTGAATGGCTGGGCAGAAAAGAAATAATCCCTGACTTAAACTCCTGATAAGAAAATTACTTCTTCTTATCCTTCTTCAGCGAGTTGAAGAACTTCACCCAGTTGAACGGGTTAAGGAATGGATTGGTAACGGGTTGGAATTTGTCACTGGAGGAGCTGGCCCATTGGTTCAGATAATACCGTTGATTCTGATAGCCGTCCATGGGCGTAGTTTTTAACATGAGCGCCAGTAATTCCTGATTCATGTTCTTTTTGTCGATACCATTATCATCCATGGGAACATTCAGGGCAAGAACGGCTTCTTTAAAAACCTCTTCGGTGGCAAAAAGCACAACGGGTACTTCGGGTAATACGACCGATTCCTGAACCAGTGTTACTATGATGGTTTGGTACTCAGGTGCGTTATCCGGAACGGTATAGTATTGTTTTTGAAAACCTACATAACTGATCAGAATCTCATCACCGGTAAGAACAGGCATGGAAAAAAAACCAACACCATTGGTGGTTGTTCCGCGTCCGGCCTTAGGAACATAAACGTGAACACCAGGAACACCTGAAACACTATCCTCACCCAGTACCACACCGGAAAGCTGAATAACGCGTTTTTGTTGCTGGGCATTTACCGTTTGTACAGCACCAAATACGAGCAGTAGAAAAGGTAAGAGAAGTAATGATCTGGTTGAAAATAATTTCACAATTCGCGCGTCTTCCTGAGGTTTCAAATATAAGGATAAGCCCAATAATGGCCTAATTCCCATACCTTTGGTAATTGATGTAAGGATGACCGATGCGCTTAAAAAGTTTTAATCTTACGCTGGGATCGCAGATTTTTAAGGCCTGCGCTGATGAATCGCGCCTGCGCATCCTTCACCTTATTTTTATAAACGGTGAAATGTGTATTACAGACCTCGAAAAAATCCTGGATTTTACGCAGGCAAAGACATCCCGGCACCTCATTTACCTGAAGAATTCAGGTATTTTAAGCCATCGCAGATATAACCATTGGGTGCTGTATCAACTCAAGGATGAGGTGGGTGATATTATCAAGCAGATATTTCAATTCCTGCGAAAAGACACGCAGCTGCAACATGATTTACAGATCTACCAAACTTTATTCACCAATCGGGAGTTAGCAGTCAATAAGATGCAAATTCAGGGATGGAAATCAATTGACAACAAACAGTAGGCAATTGACAATCTTTTAAAACAGCAAACTGCTCAGGACTTAAAAAGGTAAGAAGTGAAGTATAAATGTATTTTTTTTGATCTGGATCACACCTTGTGGGATTATGAGACGAACTCGAAGGAAACATTGGCAGAATTATACGATCAGTATGCGCTGCAGCAAAAAGGAGTTACGTCAGTAGTTGATTTTCAAAATCGT
This sequence comes from Ohtaekwangia sp., assembly GCA_036503775.1. Lineage (GTDB taxonomy): Bacteria > Bacteroidota > Bacteroidia > Cytophagales > Cyclobacteriaceae > Ohtaekwangia. The sequence goes on along the minus strand of DASXWH010000209.1, from coordinate 5,927 downwards.
TTTCGGGAAGTGAATACCAGGTTGTGGGATCTTTTTGATCGCGGTGAAATTAAAAGCGAGGTGATTCGTGAGCAGCGGTTTAAACAAATACTGGAGCCGTTTGGCGCATATCAGTCAAAACTGTGCGAAGATATATCAGTCGATTACCTCAATACCTGTCCAACAAAAGGTACATTGATGCCACACGCTTTGGACACGTTGCATTACCTGAAAGAAAAATATACACTCACCATTATTACCAATGGATTTGAGGAGATTCAAAACCTGAAACTGACAGCCGGAAATCTTCATCCGTTCTTTGATCACATTGTTACTTCACAACGGGCGGGTCACCGAAAACCTTCGCGCGAGATTTTTGAATTTGCCCTGAAGCATAATACCAGTGAGTGTCACGAAGCTATCATGATTGGTGATAATCTCGTAACGGACATCGGAGGAGCCATGAACGCTTCCATTGATGCCGTGTTTTTCAATCCGGAACGATTCAGCCATACGGTTAGCGTTCATCACGAAATCAACAGTCTGGACGAGCTTCGCAGGATTCTGTGAATCCATTACCTTTGTGCCCTGAATAACTCAACGTCATTAACCTAAAAGGAATATAATTTATGTCTAAAGGATTTTTCAACGTACCGGTACCGAAGAATGAGCCGGTATTCAGCTATGCTCCCGGAACGAAAGAACGTGCTGCGCTCAAAAAAGCCATCGAGGAGGCACGCTCCAAAGAACTCGATATTCCCATGTATATCGGAAGCGAGGAAGTACGCACGGGAAACAAAAAGCGTCTCGCTCCACCGCATGATCATAAGCATACGCTGGGTTATTTTCATGAAGGTGACAGCGAACATGTTGAACAAGCCATTGTGGCCTCACTTGAGGCGAAGAAACGCTGGGCTGAACTTTCATGGGAACATCGCGCGAGTATATTTCTGAAAGCGGCTGATCTGCTGGCCGGTCCTTATCGCTACGCCATGAATGCGGCCACCATGCTGGGTCAATCAAAGAATCCGTATCAGGCCGAAATTGATTCAGCTTGTGAGCTGATCGATTTTTTAAGGTTCAATGTTTATTTCATGTCACAGATCTATCACGAGCAGCCGGAGTCTTCTCCCGGGATATGGAATCGTCTGGAGTATCGTCCTCTGGAAGGATTCACATTTGCGATCACACCGTTCAACTTTACAGCCATAGCCGGAAATCTTCCTACAAGCATGGCCATGATGGGAAACACTGTGGTTTGGAAGCCTGCCAACTCGCAGGTGTATGCCGCGAACGTGATTATGCAGGTGTTGAAAGCAGCAGGACTACCCGATGGTGTGATTAACCTGATCTATGTTAGCGGCCCTACAGCAGGTGAAGTTATTTTCAATCACCCTGACTTTGCCGGAATACATTTTACCGGAAGCACGGGTGTGTTCCAGAGTATGTGGAAAAGCATCGGCCAGAATATTCATAAGTATAAAACCTATCCGCGCATTGTTGGTGAAACCGGAGGAAAGGATTTTGTAATGGTACATAAGAGTGCTAATGCAAAAGAAGTATCAACGGCACTGGTTCGTGGAGCATTTGAATACCAGGGTCAGAAATGTTCAGCCGCTTCACGTGCTTACATTCCCTCTAACCTGTGGATTGATGTGAAGAAGTTCATGCTGGAAGACCTGAAGAGTTTTAGGATGGGTGGAACGGAAGACTTTGGAAATTTTATCAATGCAGTTATTGATGAAAAGGCTTTTGATTCTATTACGGGGTATATCGAGAAAGCGCGTTCCAATGCAAAAAATGAGATCATTGCCGGTGGCAAGTATGACAAGTCGAAAGGATACTTTGTTGAACCCACCATTATTGAAACGAAAGATCCGTCATCGGTTACCATGTGCGAGGAGATTTTTGGTCCGGTTCTAACGCTGTATGTATATCCGGCAGAAAAATTCGAAGAGACGCTGGAGCTTGTTGATAAAACTTCTCCATACGCGCTTACAGGTTCTATTATTTCCGGAGATCGTTATGCTATTGAGCTTGCCACGAAGAAACTTTCCAACGCAGCAGGTAATTTTTATATCAATGATAAACCTACGGGTGCCGTAGTAGGACAACAACCTTTTGGTGGTGCCCGTGCTTCCGGAACCAATGACAAAGCCGGAGCGAAAATGAACCTGATGCGTTGGGTGTCAGCGCGCTCAATTAAAGAAACCTTTGTTCCCCCGGTAGATTACCGTTATCCGTTCCTGGATAAAGAATAAAAAACTTTGCGCCTCTGCGCCTTTGCGGTTTATTTTTTTACCGCGAAGGCGCAATGACGCAAAGTATTTCAGGTATATGATTGATCAATATTTTAATTGATCGCTGCAGGTTCCTGATACCATTTCACCTTCCGTGAGAAATACATGAGGAAACCTATTATCACAAACAGTCCGATGCTACCCAATACGAGTGAGAAATCCTGCTGCAGGATGATCACAAAAATGAAGGTGTAGAATATGGTAAGTAAAAAGGTAAGCAATATCACCAGTCGCGTGCTTCGCATAAACGATGTAGCATACAGACTGATCAGCAGAACGGTAGCCACAGATGAAATGACATAAGCCATGTTGTATCCTACATGTTCGGAAAAGCTCAATAACAACGTATAGTAAATAATGAGTGCTGCTCCGATCAGAATATACTGGAAAGGATGAATGCGCACTTTCTGTGTGATCTCCACCAGGAATAACGCCATGAAGGTGAGCAGTATCACCAATATGCCGTACTTGGATGTGCGGATACTTTTCTGATATTGATCAACGGGTATCAGAAGCTTTACACCGAAATCGGATCCACGTAAATGCTGGTTGGCTTCAACCCATTGCTGTGAAAACGGGCGATTAAAGTGAAGCACTTTCCATGAGGCGGTAAATCCACTTTCAGAAACTTCGCGGGTAGCGGGAAGGAATTCACCATTAAAGCTGGGGTCAGCCCAGGGGCCACTGAGTTTTACATCCGTAGTTTTGCCTGCGGGAACAAAATCAAGCTTGCGACTTCCCTTCAGGTTCAGCTTGATGGCAACATCTCCGACAAAGTTTTCTGCGTTTTCCCATCCCAGCTTTACAATAATCCCGCTTCCGGATTCAATATCTACTGCGGGGGCGGCATAGTATCGGATCTCATCCGTATCGGTGCTGGTTTCTTTCTGCGATGGGTGGATCAATACACCGATGTTGTTTGAAGGTTCGGCCGTGCAGGATTTTCCACCAACCAGTAATGTTGGGTTCTCACTGATACCACGGAGATCGGTAATGCCGAAGATCATATGAGCTCCATTCCAGATCACATCACTCTCTGCGATGTTCAGGCTTTTAAAATCCGGCCTGGTAAAAACAGATTTTACCTGAAGTGATGATTCGTAAACCACCGCATCAAAAATGCCCCGGTGAAGAATTTCAGGATCTACTGTTCCATCCATCGACAATGTTTCCGGCAGGAAGAAAGCTTTTTCAACATGCTCGCGAATTTCCTTTCCTTCTTTTCCGCGATCAATGATTTCGCGTTTCGTGAAGGGAATTACCAGGATAGGGCCGGAGATCGTTTGGCTGCCCGACCATTTGTCGGCTACTTCCTGGATCACCTGGTCTGACCGGTTTTGCCGTTCCCGGATCAGGTCTTCAATCCAGGCTGAAGGTATCAGCAAAATAAGAATGAGGAATCCGATGGAGAATAACTTTACCATAATGGATTCCTGGATCCATCGGTTGAGCCGCTCGAAAACGTTGAGCGGAGGAGGAGGTACGATTTCCATAATATTTAAGATTTGAGTTTGTTAAGTGAATAGACTGAATGATGTTCGAGTATGTGTCTTTTTAGTTTTGTGAAGCAATACCTCATTAGGAGATAGATGATCAGCAGGGAGGTTATGTGAATAAGGAAATGTTCGATCCGGATCACGCGCGGGTTATCCATCCATAAAGGCGCTCCGCGGAGGGCATACATCACTAGTGTGATAATGAACTTTACCACGTTGACTGCCACGGTGAAGCCGTAAGCAATACCCAGTGTTCCCAGGAAAAGCAAGAATGCTTTAAAGGTATTGAACAGGTAATAGGGAGCAGATGCTGAAACAATCAGAAAGGAGAACACAAATAAATTTCCCCCGGAATAATACTTGTCCATTTGCAATGGCAATTCATGAAAATGAAAACCGCTCGTATTCCAATAGGAATTTGTATTAAAAAGTATTTCAATAAAATTGCTGGCGGGCCACAGCATAAAGTACAAGTCTTGCGTCTCACTGTGGTTGTGCCAAAGTTTCAGAAGGAATGCCATAATCATTGTAGCGCTAAACCAGGTTGTTGTTTTATTTATCAGCATATGTTATAGATAAAAAGTACTTTTAATTTCAAAGTGGATAGGTAAAAAAAACTACCCCTTCTGTTGTTTCACCACAGCCTCCAGTGCGTCAACGTGTTTTTTGAAGGCGCTACGTCCGGCAGTTGTGAGTTTATATTTGGTGTTGGGCTTCCGGTCAATGAATGATTTGTTCACTGAAATATATTTTTCTTTCTCCAGGGCCTTCAGGTGTGAGGCCAGGTTACCATCCGTTACATTCAATTCTTCTTTCAGCGTGTTAAAGTCCATAGAGTCATTGGTGATCAGCACAGACATGATCTGCAGCCGCACACGATGCTCTAATACTTTATCCAGATTTTCGAAGGGGTTCTTCACTTGTCGTACTTGTTATACATGATGGCTCCATAGATAATATGAAGAACACCAAAGCCTAAAGACCAGAACAATAAACCATATCCCGGCCATATGGCACTGATCAATCCAAGTATAATTTCAGAGTATCCTAAATACCGTACTTCATCAAATGTATTGGAACTACCCTGAATGAGAGCGAGGCCATAAAAAATAAGACAGGCCGGTGCGGCCAATCCAAAATGACCGGTGAAGAGCATGATAAGCACAAACACGCCACCGGTAACCAGTGGTATGGACATGTTGATCACTAATCTTCTGCTGGCTGAATTCCACAGCTTCAGGCCATGCTTGCGGGCTTTCCGGTTGCTGAGTGCAAGACCTGTAATAAGGGAAGCGATAAGTACGAGCACAGCCACTCCGATAAGTTTAGTCAGGTGGTCTGATTCCATGATGGAATAAAGCCGGTATTCAAAAAGTGATGCCGGGTAATGCACCATGAAATAAGCTACTGTGGCTCCGGCCAGGGCATAAATGCCGGCCAGCACTCCGGAAAAACCACTAAGTGAAATGAATTTCACAGACCGTTCCATCAGATCACGGATGGAGGCGATGTCTTTTTCATACTCCTGAATTTCTTTCATTTGAAAGTACTTTGACTCACAAAGCTAATGAACGGGAGAACAACTACAAGGTTTTGTCTGGCTGAAGAATGAGAATAATTCAACAGATTGTGTTTTTTGACAGATTTATAGAGAAATTTTCAGACTGGGTTGGATTATTAGGGGTCAACTCCGTAATATTGCACTCCCAAATTTTAACAGATTCCTCCTTAGCTCAGCTGGTTAGAGCATCTGACTGTTAATCAGAGGGTCCTTGGTTCAAGTCCAAGAGGAGGAGCTTAAAAATCAGGCAGTTACAGTCCGTAGCTGCCTTTTTTATTTTTCATTTTAAAGTGATTTTAAGGCCTGGTTAGCTATTCTAATGGCAATGCACCTCAAGATTTGGGCTGCCAACATTGTCAACAAGACTTAAGTGAAGGCTATTGGAAACTTGTTCCTATTGCATACTGACTCTTAACATATCCCACCTGAGCACCCTTATCATTTACGCCTCCAATCAAATCTTGCTTATGAACGGTTAACATCTCTTTTGAGTGTTGCAGTCTTGATTGTAAATCAATCTTTATTAGAGTGAATGATTTATCATTCAAAACAGGAACAAATAAGTCAAATTTATGCTCCTTATCCTTGAAG
>DASXWH010000208.1:0-13802 GCA_036503775.1 Ohtaekwangia sp. | reverse complement strand
CTCTGCTTATCGATCCGGAAAAGATCCAGGTGAATATCCTGCTCCATCCGGAATTTATTCCTGTAATACGAAACTACATTGCTTACGATCGTGGGAACGACAAAGGACAGCCCCAGAATTATGGAAGACTGAATCAACTGTTGCATGTCGGTTGTTCCCTGCTTGATCCGCACGATCTCGTCTACAATAGAAGAGAAGCTGATGAATTGAACATAAACCACAGCTCCCTGAAAAACATTCAGCAACACCAGGACCAGGAACAGTTTACGGTCTGTCCGTAAAGCAAAACCAATAGCCTTAAGCGCAACAGCAAAGAGGTTCTTGTTGTTCATCCGCAATCAAAGTACGACAAATACGTATGATTAGTTCAGAACCTGACTGATCTTCTGGTGTTAAGAAAAAGGTTACTCTTTGGAGAAGACGACTTTTATCGTTGTAATCTCACGAATCCATCGCGCAGGTTTTTTGTCTGCAGGCGCCACCAGCCGGAACGGGCCTTCTCCGGACGGAAGAGGATTACCATCGACCTGATAAGCCAGCAATACAACATCATTGGTGAATTCAGGATCCAGTTCAGCTAATGCATAAACGACTTCATAGCCGTCACGTGCTTTTAGCAAAACATACTTCGACAGGTTCTTGCCACGCAATTTGCTTCCGAATGTAACACCCGCTGTATTCAGAAGATCATATAGCGTAACACCTTTGTAGATATGGTCCTTCCCTTCTTTATCCCGGGCACTGACTTCCGTTGGATTAAGTTTGATAAGGTCATCGACCGTTACCTTAAGATTCTTTTCAACTTCACCTTCAACGGTAAGGAAAGCTTTGGTTTCAACCTGACCTAAAGCAGGTAAAGTAAAAAACCATAATACGATGATGAAGCGCAAATGTACTTTCATAGAACTAGAGAATCCCGACACAAAAAACACGAAGAAGGCACACCGTTTCACAAAAACTTTGTGCGGATTTGTGATTCCTCTGTGTTCTTTGTGGAATGGGATTTCATTTGAGTATTAATCTTTTTTTGTACCCAGTCTGTACAGCATCACCATCATCGCGATGAAGAACAACGTTCCCATCAGCTGATAACCACCGTTGCCAAGCGCAGACACAATACTATGCTCGAAGTTCAGAGCGTCCAGGGTACTTACCATCTTGACCGAAAGAATAGCAACGATAACCCCGGTGATAGCACCACCTGCAATCAATCCTGTAGCAAACAAGCTTCCGCGTCCGAGTTCTTCATCTTCCTTGCGTTCACCTTTCCGTTCTGCTCTCCAGTCGATGTAGCCTTTCACCGCACCACCGGCAAAAATTGGAAGTGTAGTGGATAAAGGTAGATACAAGCCGATGGCAAATGCGAGTGCCTTAATCCCACAAAGCTCGAGTGTAACTGCTATAAACACACCAACAATAATGTATTGCCAATCCAGGTTCTGCGATTGAATACCTTTTGTGAGCGTAGCCATAAGTGTGGCTTGTGGCGCAGGATAGGTTTCCTGTCCGATAGCGTGCTGAATCCCATTGGCGATCATTGCTTCGGTTGGTGTATCTAGAATTTTAACAACCAGCCCAATGGCGATCGATGAAACAATTGCACCGATAAACAAAGCTAATTGCTGATACTTCGGAGTTGCGCCAACCAGGAAACCCGTTTTAAGATCCTGTGAAGTTCCACCTGCATTGGCTGCAGCAATACAGATCATACCACCAACAACAATGGCAAGAGGTTCGTAGAATTTACCGGTCCATCCAACGCTGGTGAAGATGAGACACGTACCCATAAGGGTCGCAATGGTCATTCCTGAAATCGGGTTGTTACTGGTTCCTACCAACCCAACAATCCTGCTGGAAACGGTCACAAAAAAGAAACCGAAGATCACGACCAGTATTCCTATTAACAATTTCTGAAGAAATCCATCACCCGGAATATTGGGAAGTATAGTAATGAGAAGTACCAAAACAATGCTACCAAAGATCACGACCTTGAATGACAGGTCTCGTTCAGTTCGTAGTGTACTTTTATCGCTGCCATCCTTCAGAGAACCTATACTGCTTCGGAAAGAATTCACGATAGTTGGAATGGTTTTAATAAGTGTAATAAAACCTCCGGCAGCCACGGCACCTGCACCGATAAGACGAATGTACGCCCAGTATACAGCATCGGCATAGCTGGTGAACGTATGCGTAACAGGATCCCAGTTACCTCTTCCACCCGCCTCTGTAATACTCTTTAATTGGCCTAGTTTCACCAATTGGACCGCTATAATATCCGGATCAACCAACTTTGCTAATAGAGGATTTATTGCCCACCATGCCAATACTGATCCAGCCACAAGTACACCTGAAATCCGCGGACCAATAATATACCCCACTCCAAGATACTCAGGAGTAATTTCACCACGAGTTGCAGCATCGGGCCAATATTTTTGAGTGTGGCTTGTAATAAAGCCAGGGATTTCCGCAATCACATGAAATACTTTTTGAAGAAGGGCATATACAAATGCTACACCCATTCCAACAAAAGCAGTCATCGCGTACACACCTCCTTTTTCACCGGCTTGTAGTACCGAAGCACACGCTGTTCCTTCTGGATAAGGAAGTACACCGTGTTCTTTAACAATCAGCGATCTGCGAAGAGGGATCATCATCGTTGTCCCCAACATCCCGCCAAAAGATGCTAGAATTAATACAGTCAGGTAGCTGAAATATTCTTCACCAACACTTTTACCATCCGTGCCAGCCGATAGGAAAAGAAATGCGGGCAATGTAAACGCCACACCCGCTGCGATAGACTCTCCCGCTGACCCCGTGGTCTGGATGATATTGTTTTCAAGAATGGTAGTCTTCAGAAATTTTCTTCCCAGCGTAATGGCAATTACAGCAATGGGTATGGATGCCGTAACCGTAAGTCCCGCCTTCAGTGCGAGGTAAACGGTTGATGAGCCGAACAGAATTCCAAACAACGATCCGAGTATGATCGACTTGGCGGTAAATTCTGCCATGCTCTGTTCCGGTGGAACGTACGGTTTAAACGTTTTGACTTCTTCCATAATATAGGTTTAGGTTTATTTTCAATGATCAATTAACAATGAACAATTATCAATTGTTAACAACCATCATGAGTTCTCACTTATTAAATCCACAAACAATCTCAATTGTTAATTGCCAATTGTTAATTGTCAACTGACATTCCCCATCAGTTTCCGAATGGGTTTGTAGAGTATGAGTATCACTAATCCAAATACCAGCATGATCTTAGTGAAGTATCCAAAAAGATCTACCAGCATTTGCGGATTAGATTCAATAGCTTTTGCATCAAATTCTCCGGCATACAATCCGGCTACCAGATTACCGAAAGCCAGGCTCATAAACCAGACACCCATTAACTGACCCAATAAATTTTTCGGTGCAAGCTTGGATGTGGCACTCATACCGGTTGGGTACAGACAAATTTCTCCGAAAGTATGAAAGGTAAAGGTCAGGATTAACCACCACGGTGATGCCAGTCCACCACTTGCCACTACCATAGAACCACCTATCATCATAGCAAAACCCAGCGCTGTGAAAAGCGGACCCAGTGAAATTTTTACGGGAGTCATCGGATTCATTTTTCGCTTTCCCAGCCAAACCCATAACCACGCGAAAACAGGAACAAAAGCCACTACTACAAAAGAGGGTACGGATTGAAACCATTCGGGTCGTATTCTGAAACTTCCTATCTGAAGATCAGTATAGCGTTCGGCAAATAAATTCAGTGATGAACCTTGCTGCTCATAGGCAGAATAGAACATGGCGGATGCTATAAAGAAGATAGCCAGCGCAATCAATTTCATCCGGCCGGCTAAGTCCTGTCCGGTAAAAAACATCAGGTAAAGAAAATAGATCACCACGCTGGCGAGCAGAATAAATGCAGATGCCTGCGCTACACGAATAGGGTCAATAACAATGATTTTCAAAAACAATGACGTCACAAAAAGTACAAGCACTGCAACGAGAGCAATGAGTCCATTACGAATTTTATGGTCACGCTTCTGTTGCGCCTCCACGTCTGTAAGTTGTTCGGGATATAATCCGGCATCACCCAGATTCTTCTCGGTTAATTTATATTGAATCAATCCGAGTACCATCCCAACACCTGCTGCTGCAAATCCATAATGCCAGTTGTAGGTACGAAGCTCGCCCACAATGAGAGGCGCAATAAATCCACCGATATTGATACCCATATAAAAAATAGAAAAGCCGGCATCTCTTCTTGCCGGCTCGTCTGCTGTATATAATTCTCCTACAAGACTGCTGATCGTTGGTTTCAATAGTCCAGTACCGATCATAATAAATAAGAGTCCGAGAAAGAAAGTCTCAATCATGGGAAACGCGAGACACAAATGCCCAAGTGCGATGATGCATCCGCCATAGAAAACAGATTTGCGCAATCCGAAAAATTTATCCGCAAGCCATCCTCCGGGTAATGCAAGGAGATATACAAACATCGTATACAATCCATAAATCGCTCCGGCAGTTTTTTCTTCCAAACCTAAGCCTCCACTCTCAATAGTTGCGACCATGAATAAAATGAGCATCGCACGCATACCATAGTAACTGAATCTCTCCCACATTTCGGTAAAAAACAGCGTGGCCAGTCCGCGTGGGTGACCAAAAAAAGTTTTGTCAGAATTCATTAATGCAAAAAATCAATTGGTAAAAATTCAGTTTACAAAAGGAAGTTTCAAAGCCGGATCAAAGTAGGCCGATAAATCCATTTTCGCAAATACTTGCGAAGGTGCAAATGAACGAAAAATATCATTGCAATCGATTGAGACGCATGAAAATACCCTAACTTTGTGGCAACTCATTAACTCAAACTAACATGTTGGAATTTGGATTAAGGTCCCGTTTACACGGGCCCGAAGCCCTCGGTATTTCCGAAGGTAAGGTGTATTGGAATTTGCCGCCCGATCAATTAATCACGATGGCACTCGACAGAGGGCAGGCAAAAATGACGAAGAGTGGAGCCATCACCATCGACACCGGTGAATTTACCGGACGCTCACCCAAAGACAAGTTTACGGTTAAAGACAACCTCACTGCAAATGCCGTGTGGTGGAATAACTTTAACATTCCGTTCGATCCGGCAAAGTTTGAACAGCTCCATCAAAAGATGCTGCGTTACTTTGAAGGAAAAGAATTTTATGTACGTGATGCTTTCGCCTGTGCCGATGCACGCTATCGCATGAATATCCGCGTGATCAATGAATACGCCTGGTCAAATCTGTTTGTTCACAACATGTTCATTCGCCCCACGGAAGATGAACTGCGCTACTTCATTCCGGAGTGGACAATAATCAATGCACCCGGCTTTAAAGCTGATCCTGTAATGGATGGAACCCGTCAGCATAATTTCTCTATCATCGATTTTACCCGCAGAATAATTCTTGTGGGCGGAAGCGGTTATACCGGTGAAATCAAGAAAGGTGTTTTCACGGCACTCAACTTCATTCTACCGCACCAGAAAAATGTGCTCGCCATGCACTGCTCTGCCAATGTAGGTGAGAAAGGTGACACGGCCATTTTCTTCGGATTATCGGGAACCGGAAAAACAACCTTGTCTGCAGATCCCAACCGGAAACTGATCGGTGACGATGAACACGGCTGGACGGAAGACAACACCATCTTTAATTTTGAAGGCGGATGTTATGCCAAGACGATCGACCTCACCGAAGAAAAGGAACCGGAAATATTTCATGCCATCAAAAAAGGTGCATTGCTTGAAAACGTCTGCTTCAAATCGGGAACGGATGAAGTGAATTACTCCGATTGCTCCAGAACTGAAAATACACGGGTGAGTTACCCGATTGAGTTCATACATAACATTGCGCGGCCGTCACTCGGGAAGAATCCCAAAAACATTTTCTTCCTCACGTGCGATGCCTATGGCGTGCTCCCTCCTATTTCAAAGCTTACTCCCGGACAGGCTGCATTTCATTTTATATCCGGATACACCGCTAAAGTAGCCGGCACAGAGGCAGGTATTACTGAACCTACCATGACTTTCTCGGCATGCTTTGGTGCACCCTTCATGCCGTTGCATCCCACAAAATATGCCGAGATGTTAAGCCGTAAAATGAAAGATGCAGGTGTGAATGTATGGCTCGTCAATACCGGATGGTCTGGCGGATCGTATGGTGTGGGAAAACGTATGAGTCTGAAATATACGCGGGCATTGATCACCGCTGCGTTGAATGGTGACCTCGATAAGGTACGGTATGAAAACCACGAAGTTTTTGGTGTAGCAATGCCGGTCGGTTGTCCAAATGTACCGTCAGAGATCTTAAATCCGAGAAGCACCTGGAGTAATCCGGATGCTTATGATCATAAAGCACATGATCTGGCCGAAGCTTTTCTGAAGAACTTTGAGAAGTTCTCGTCTTATGCCAATGCTGAAATATTAGCGGGAGCCCCTTCTCTGGCCGTTAGTCGTTAGTCTTTCGTTAATCGTTAATCGTTATTTGTGAGTACAGCATTCACGAATAACGATTAACGGATAACGATTAACATCAATGCGGAACCATTCCAAAACTACTATATACCCGTTCGGCAGTTTCCCTGCTCCCGGCCATTACCAGCAGGTGATCTTTTCCTTCGATAACGGTATCACCACTCGGAGTAATGTATTTATCATGCCGGTGAATGAGAACAATCAATGCAGACTTCGGAAGATTCATCTCCACAATCGCCTTGCCTATAGCCGGTGATGTGTCAGGGACATCCAGTTCGATCAACACCGATTTAAAATCTTCTTTCAATTCAATGTCCAGCGGAAACTTGCGCTTGATCTTTTCCGGAACATTAACATGAAGCCACTTCGCCATGATGGGCAGCGTTGTTCCCTGCAGCAACACGGAGGATGCCGAGATAAAGAACACGAGGTGAAAGATGGTGTTTGCATTTTCAACGCCTGCCAGCAACGGATAGGTAGCAAAAATAATAGGCGCGGCTCCACGCAAACCTACCCACGACAGGAATAACTTTTTCCGGAAGTTAAGATCCTTGGCAAAGGAGAGTGATATAAAAACGGAAAGCGGTCGTGCAGCAAAGATCAGGAACAATGAAATAATAATTCCCTGTGGTATAATGGGCACAATCTGTTTCGGAAATACCAGGAGACCTAATGTAACGAACATGACGATCTGCATCAGCCAGGCCTGCCCGTCATAAAAACGGATAAGACTTTTCTTATGAATGAAATTACTGTTACCTAAAATTATTCCGACAATGTATACCGTAAGGAAAGCGTTACCTCCAATGACTTCCGTAAACGAATACGCAAAGAAGACCATAGCGAGGACAAGTACCGGATACAGCCCATCAATATCCAGTTTGATCCGGTTCACAATAAATACCATCAGCTTTCCAAAGGCATAACCGCATATGGCACCGATAGCCATGCCCACCAGGAATTTAGGAATGAAAGAAAGCATGGAAGCATCGGGCTGCTGAACGAGTGAAATAAAACTGATGGTAAGGAAGTAGGCCATCGGATCATTACTTCCGCTTTCAAATTCAAGGAGCGGCCGGAGTGTTCCTTTCAATCCTACTTTACGGAAACGCAACACGGAAAACACCGCGGCCGCATCGGTTGACGAAACAATGGCGCCCAGCAGCAAGCCTTCCGGAATTGTGAAATCAAGCACGTAGGTTGAAAAGATACCGACACTGACAGCGGTGATCAATGTACCGATGGTAGCCAGTGAAATACCATCCCAGATGATCGGCCTTATACTTTCAATTTTTGTTTCGAGTCCCCCGGAGAAAAGAATAAACGTTAAGGAGATAACGCCCAGAAATTGTGCAGTCTTGGGCTCATTGAAATAAATACCTCCGATGCCTTCCGAACCGGCAAGCATACCAATGATCAGGAAGAGGATGAGTGTGGGAATACCGAACTTGCCGGAGGTTTTGCTGGCAATAATGCTGAGAAACAGCAGTACAGAACCAAAAAGCAATATATTTTCAGGTGATAACGACATGTTTTGTTTGAAGCCAATTCGAACGGCTACCCATTATATTCATAATTGGCAACAAAACAAAAAGTTTAAAGTCTTAAAAAGTTTAAGGTTTAAAGTCTAAAGTTTTATCAATTGCTGAATTCAACTTTGAACCTTAAACCTTGAACGTTAAACTTATCGCTGTTCAAATTCTACTTTTCCGCCTACGATCGTCATGCTTACGGTCGTCTGCAGTATTTCTGAATCTGGAACATGCATAATGTCTTTTGTAAACACGGTGAAGTCGGCAAGCTTACCCACTTCAATCGATCCTTTTATTTTTTCCTCGAATGCTGCGTAGGCCGCATCAAGGGTATATGATCTCAAGGCTTGTGTCCGCGACATTTTCTCTGCGGGTTCATAACCTCCTTCCGGCTCACCCTTCAATGTCTGACGAGTTACAGAAGCATAGAAACACGGAATGGGATTAAGTGGCTCTACCGGTGCATCGGTTCCATTGACTACTTTCGCTCCTGTCCTCAACAACGACTGCCACATATAGGCTCCTTCTTTAATACGCTTCTCTCCTAACCGTTCAATAGCCCATGGTCTGTCAGATGACATGTGAATAGCCTGCATCGCAGGAATAACACCAAGTTTTCCAAAACGTTCTATATCATCCGGATGAAGATGCTGTGCATGTTCAATGCGAAAACGATGATCCGTTATACCCGCGTTTTCTTTTAGCGCCATTTCATACCGGTTCAATATTTCCTGATTGGCACGATCTCCAATGGCATGTGAGCATACCTGGAAACCAAAGCGCAGGGCATCACGCGAAGTTTTGAGCACGGTGTCCATCGATAGTGTAGCCATGCCTGAAAAATCCGGACGGTCCGCATACGGTTCCAGCAACCACGCACCGCGTGAGCCCAGCGCTCCGTCACAATTCAGTTTGATGGAACGGATCGTCAACCAGTTCGCTGTATCGATCTCGGGTCCTTTCTGATACCATTCATAAATAAGATCACGATCATAACCGGTGATCATCACATACAATCTAACACTCAGCTTACCCTGGTCCCTGAACTGGTGAAACAATTTGATATTCTCGCGTGAAGCTCCTGCATCATGCAAAGAAGTAATACCATTCCGGAGACAGGCCTGAAGAGCAAGTTCCAATGCCTGAGCGTCAGTCTCTGAAGTGTTATCCGGAATATGTTGCTCGATCAGGCTGACAGCACGTTCGTTGAACAACCCTGTAGGATTTCCCATCGCATCACGGATCACTTCACCACCGGCCTCGTCACCGGATTTCATATTTTCCTTTGCAAGAACATTAACGCCAGCCAGCTCCATAGCCTTCGCATTGGCAAACCCGGCATGACCACTGGCATGACGAAGAAAAACCGGATTATCAGGTGATATTTCACTTAATTTCTTGTGCACCGGAAAACCTTTCACCATGACATCAGGCTTTACATCCCATTTGTCCTGGTGCCACCCGCGACCTACAATCCACTGTCCGGGTTTTGCTTTGGCAACTGCCTCTTTTACCTGTGCAATGATCGCGTCAAAATTCTTCGCCCCCATCAGATCGAGGTTGAGTTCATTATAGCCGATGCCCATGATGTGCGCATGGCCTTCTATGAAACCGGGAGTCATGGTCCTTCCTGCCAGATCAATAACCTGTGTACCCTCTCCGATCCATTCTTCGCCCTTAGTGTCATCTCCAACAAAAACAATGCGATCACCTTTTACCGCTACCATTTCAGCAACCGGTAATGTTTCATCCAGGGTATAGATTGTTCCGCCTTTAATCACCAGGTCAGCTTTATCACGGAGCGTACACTGTAAGAGCAGGAATGGCAATGCAGCCAGAAGGCATAGTCGCATAGTCGTTGGATTAAGATGGTAATGTCACAATATTTTATGGCAGAAGAAAGTAGCTGTTATCTTTACGGACTAAAATAATACTATGCGTGAACGGTTGTTTATTTTTTTGAAGTTAGCCTTGTTCTGGTTGGCCTATATGATCTTAGCCCGCGCTGTATTCCTGCTTTACAATTACGACCTCTCCGCTCAACTCACATCAGGCGAAATCGTTTTAACCGAATGGTACGGCTTCCGTATGGACGCGAGTATGGCAGGCTATTTTATGGCGGCTTATGGTTTGCTGCTGACAGCTTCGGTATATTTCAGCGGACGGTGGGTCTACTATACTGTCAACTCACTGACGATATTCCTGATCGTAATCTCCAGCATCATCGTCATTGTTGATCTGGAACTCTACAGGCACTGGGGATTTCGGTTGAACACAACTCCGTTCTTCTACCTCGGATCAGGTGCCTGGGGAAGTATCGATCCCATGATGGCGGTGAAAACATTATCGATACTTGTTGTTCTTGTCTCTGCCGGAATAGGGATCTACCTGAAATGGATAGCGGTGCATCTGAAATCATTGCCTGAGGCTAAACGAATTACAGCACTCGTCCTGTTTATTGTCTCCGCGCTGATGTTCCTTCCGATTCGAGGAAGTTTTACGGTTGCACCGATGAATACCGGGTTTGTTTACTTCCATCCCACGAAAGCTTTTGCCAATCACACAGCGGTTAACGTGGTCTGGAATTTTCTATACAGCGTACGGAAATCACCCACAGCAAACTATCCTGAAAATTTCTATGATAAGTCGGATGCGCAGAAACGGTTTGAAGCTTTGTACCCGGCAAGTGATTCAACGGTTTCACTGCTGAACACCAAACGACCCAACATTCTCTTCATCGTGCTGGAAAGTTTTACAGCTGATGTTGTTGAACCGCTCGGAGGAATGAAAGACATTGCCCCTAACCTGAGTCAGCTCTGTCGTGAAGGTGTGTTATTCGACAGCATTTACTCCAGTGGCGACCGCACAGACAAAGGGATCATCAGTATTTTCAGCGGGTATCCGGCCCAGCCGCAAACCTCTATCATAAAATTCCCGGCAAAGACATTGCATCTGCCACAACTGAACCGTCACCTCAAAGGTCTGGGCTATACTACCTCTTTTCTCTACGGTGGTGACATCGACTTTGCCAACTTCCGTTCCTACATCTCAACTGCTGGTTTCGATCACCTGACAACCATGGATGATTTTCCGGATGAGATGAACATTTCCAAGTGGGGTATACACGATCATTTTATGTTTGAACAGGCTCAGCATGAACTGGACACGACACGCGGACAATTCTTTAAAGTAGTACTCACACTCAGCAGCCATGAGCCCTTTGATGTACCCATGAAGCCTTATATAAAAGGAAAGGATACCGAATCGCTTTTTCTGAATGCCTGTCATTACACGGATAAAAGTCTGGGTGATTTTATAACCTGGTGTAAAAAACAATCGTGGTGGAATAATACCTTAATCATTCTCACGGCCGATCACGGCCATCGTCATCCCGGAAATAAAGAATTGAAAGACAGAAGGCGCTTCCGTATCCCGCTGCTCTTTACAGGCGGTGTTGTAAAACAGGATACGGTTATTCATACCCTCGCCACCAATACCGACATCGCCAATACATTACTAGCACAATTAGATAAGCCCTCACCTGAATTTAAATTCAGTAAAGACATCATGGGAAATAAGGTGGTGCCTTTTGCCGTTTATTTCTTTAATGATGGTTATGGCTTTCTCACACCAACGGCTTACATCATTCACGACAACCCGGGAAATATTTTTCTCGAGCGATCCGGTGCTACGGAAGATGATATCAATTTGAGTAAAGCCTATCAGCAGACCTTATACAGTGATTATAACTTAAAGTAACACAGCATCTGCATCCACGAAAAATTTACCGCAAAGGCGCTAGGAAGCTATGATAAACGCAAAGAAATGACTCACATGAAAAAGATAATTTTAGTCTCTGCCATCCTGTTGACAGCTATAGCCTCACAAGCACAGGAATTCGGATTGTCGTTCTCCTACTTCATTCCGAAGAATGGTTATTTCTCTACTCCGATAAGTCCGTTCTCCATACGCGGACTGGGTGTTGACCTGAACCGGTTCCTCGCCATCGAGACCGGTGCATCCCTTTACCGCATGTCGGGATTGAACATGAAGGACCTTCCGTTTGAAAGTGAAGATCCGCTGGTGGGACCTAACTTTACCATTTTTGTTCCGGTTGAACTGGTTATTCAGCTTAAAGGCCAGATGGTTCAATTTGATATCAAGGGTGGTGTCTTCGGATTCTACGGTTTTGATCAGCACATTGATTACGGGAATATGGATCGCGCCATTCGTAAGTATGAAGAATGGGAAGTGGCGAACAGCAACCTCAAGTTCGGCAACAAACCCGGCTGGGGTTATCACGGTGGTGTTGAACTAACGGTGTATGTAACCAGTCAGTTTGGTATTTCGATTGAATCAAACTACCTGGTGGGTGAATCTAAATTTCCGTTGAAAGGAAGTTATACCGGTGGCGGCCCGTCAGAACTGGAAACCATACCGGTTGATTATGCTGACGCCAAAATTGATTTCACTGGAATGGAGTTTTCCATTGGACTGATCTTCAGTTCAGGCGGTGGCGGCCCCGCACCGAAATACAAACCGAAGAAGAGAAGAAGATGATCAAGTTTAATGTTTAAGGATGGGATTCATTAAACTTTAGACTTTAAACATTAAACATTAAACAATTTACTCTTCCTTTATCGCCAGTGCACGGGGTAATGAAGTCATCTCCACAACTTCCTTATTGTGCGTTTTATACAACTCCCGCGAATCTTTAAGAAACAATCTGCATGCGGCCTGTGATGCAGCGTCCTTTACAAAGTTGATGGAATCGGTCTCAAATTTATTTCCGGGGATCACATAGTAATCTTTATACACATCTGCCGTGCGGTGCACCCACTCCAGGTAATAGCCGGCACTGTCGATCGTGGTAAATGCGCTATCCGGCTTGTAGGTAATTTTCTCCAGTTCGATATAGGCCAATGCACCACCATCGGTGTATCGCTTGCGCTGACCGGAAACAAAATTTCCGAGCGAGTACGCCACGAACTGATCTTTAGTCTTACGCCACTCCATCGGCTGGATCACATGCGGGTGTGCACCGATCACCAGTTTGGCGCCATGCTTAAAGCAGAATTCGGTCAGGTCTTTCAATTGCTTCGATGGCAGGCTCTGGTATTCAGCACCCCAGTGCGTAAACACAATGATTGCATCAGGCTTTTGCTCCTTTGCTTTCAGCAGGTCTTTACGCATCACTGCCGTATCAAGTGTATTTACAATGTTGGGTTTATAGACCGGCAATCCATTCGTACCATAGGTATAATTCAGCAACGATAGTCTGAAGCCGTTCTTCTCTATAATGAGCGGATAGTCATTCAGGCGATTCACTTCATCAACAAATGTTCCCGTGTGTGGAATATCAAAACTATCCAGCATCGCGATGGTTCTTTCCAATCCTTTCTTGCCGCGATCCACACAATGGTTATTCGAAGTTACGAGAATATCAAAACCCATTTCTTTTAAGGCAATAGCCAGCTCATCCGGAGAACTGAACTGTGGGTATCCTTTGTAGGGAGGTCCCGCCAGTGTTACTTCCAGATTCCCCAGTGCCAGATCAGCGGATTCGATGTAAGGCCTGATAAACTGAAAGCACGAAGTATAGTCATACTTCTTGTTCACCGCATCATAAGCCGAAGCAATCTGTGAATCATGCCCCATGATATCACCTGCAAAAATCAGGGAAAGACGTGTGGTGTCCTGCGCGAACGTAAAACAACTTGCTAATAAGAGGGTGGATATAATTAAAATATTTTTCATCATGATACTAGTCA
>DASXWH010000207.1:0-21945 GCA_036503775.1 Ohtaekwangia sp. | reverse complement strand
GATCTGAAGTTTGCCCGCGATAATAATTACTTTATCAGACTCATCGCGCGCTCTTTCAGGCTGAATGGAAAAGTATATGGATTTGTTGCGCCTCAGTTTGTTGAAGCGAATAATCCACTGGCTTCAGTAAGAAATGAATACAATGCCGTTCAGGTTCAGGGAGCCTTTGCTGAAAAACAGTTGTTCATCGGTAAAGGTGCTGGAAGTTATCCAACCGGTTCAGCGGTATTGTCTGATTTGTCAGCATTATCATACGACTATTCATACGAATACAAAAAACTTCATCAGGCTGATCGATTTGAATTTTCAAATGATCTTCTTGTTGAAGCGTACATAAGCTTTGAAGAAGGCATTAACATCTCTGTTAAAGACTTCGAGAAATTTCAATCAGGGTATGCAGCGAATGGTAAACAATATATGTTTGGCCAAGTAAGACTTTCCAGGCTTAACGAATGGAATGGTACCGGAAAAATCGGGGTGATCCTTGCACCTAACAGTAGTTTTGTGGCTGTGGAAAAGATTAATCAATCTGAAGTTGTGTACGCGTAGCACACACACTTTTTGAAAAGAATGTAAAAATGGGTCGCTATTATAAGCGGCCCATTTTCTTTTTCAGTGGTTTTCGGTAACGTTGTACACCTTAACCCAATGAGGTGAAAAGACTGCTTGCCATATTCTTTTTATCTGTCTTCCTGTTCAACATCGGTGGATACTATCTGGCATTTTGGAGTATCCGCTTTCACGCGAAAAAAGAATTACTCTCCCGGTTGGATGCGGAACAATACAATGCTGATGAACTTACGGTATTAGCGATTCCACTGTCGCTTCCCTATCCTGTTCAGCAAAGTGAATATGAACGCGTTGATGGTGACTTCGAATATCAGGGTGAGTTTTACAAGCTCGTAAAGCAACGAATTGAAAATGATACGTTGTTCGTGGTTTGTATAAAAGACAATCAGGAAAAGAAAATTGAAGTCACCTGGTCAGCCTACGCTAAGGTGGCCAATGATCTACCTACACAAAGCAAACAAACCCTTAGCCTTCTGGCCAAACTAGCAAAAGGCTACAGCCCCGTTCCTTCATTTCAACTATCACGCGACTTTATCCTTCAACAAGAAAACTTTTCAGAAAAAACGTATAGCATCCTTCAGAAAAGTTATCCCATTGAATCTCCTCCCCCTCAGGTGTCTTGATTTTTTTACCAGCTATTCAATTCATATCGACTTGAATCATCGTGCACGCTTTTAAGCATAGTGCACTGATTTATCATTTATCTATTCAAGACACTCAAACGTTTTATTTTATGAAATCAAAGATTTACTTATTTCTGATAGCCGTAGCATTTGTTGTTACAGGCATAACCGAATCATTCGCTCAAGGTTGCGTGGCCGTTCGTCAGATGGGTGGTAATACCATTTGTGCCACGGAAGGATACAATCTTCCCAAAGGAGAATTTCAAATTGGTGCTACCTATCGTTACTTCCATTCCTGGAGACACTTTGTTGGCTCTGAAGAACAGAAAGAACGACAAACAGAAGGTGGTGGCCACGATGAAAATGGAAAAGAGAGAGGCAATGCGGTTAATATTTATTCACACTCCGTTGAACTGAATTTAAATTATGGGCTTACCGATCGCCTCCAGCTTAATCTGGCTATTCCATATGTTCACAATGAACGCTCGCAGGTTTTCAGAGCCAATCAGGATAATACCATGGCAACGGATACCTTCCGCTATAGCTTATATGCTAAAGGTATTGCTGACATTCGGTTGAGCGCCAACTACTGGGTATTCAATCCGCAAACATCAATGAAGGGAAATTTACTGGTAGGCCTTGGAATGAAATTAAATTCAGGAAGCTATACACGTACGGGCATGGTTCCGGTCGTTGAAAACGGTGCTTCAGAAGTTACCTATGAAAAACAAACCATGGATCAGGCTATTCAGCCGGGTGATGGAGGCGTTGGATTTTCGTTGGAGCTTTCAGGCTTCAGACAAATCTACCGGGGTGTTTATGGATTCTTTGCCGGTTATTACCTGTTCAACCCAAAAGAAAACAACGGCTCATACAAAAGTGATCCAACCATTGTAAGGCAAGATGGTGTAACCCTGGATACTTTGTTTGGTTATAACCTTTATGCTTGTCCCGATCAGTACTTTGTTCGAGGTGGTATTATGGGCGCTGTTGGCAAAAAGAAAAACCTGACATTATCTGCTGCACTGCGCGCTGAAGGTATCCCTGCTTATGATGCTCTGGGCGGTCAGGTTGCATACCGCAGACCCGGATATGTTGTGGCCGTAGAATCGGGGCTGGCTTTCAAAGCCGGCAAGCACAGCTTCTCACTGATCATACCTTATAACTTTTACAAAAACCGGATTCAAAGTGCAGCGGATATCAAACAACAAGATCTCAGAAATTCGGTGATCGAAGATGAGAACGAGAAAGTGCATGTTCAGGGAGACGCTGCCTTCGCAGATTACTCCATCAATTTTAACTACACCTATCGTCTGGGCAAGTTATTCGGAGAAAAGTAGAAAATAATAATCCAGAAAATAAAATAGGTCAGCTTTAAACTGACCTATTTTATTTGAGATAATTTCAACCTTATTCTTTTTCAGACCGCTCAACGCGTAAACCCACAGCGAGAATTCCCTGTAATGTATCAGTACGCATGAACTGCTCAAAGCTCACTTTATACTTCCCAGGTCTTTTAAACTGATAGTCCTTCAACAGGGGCAACTGGTGGTCAAAGATGTCTCCAAGGCCACTCACACCATTGGGTTTTCCGGTTTTAGCATCGAACAGAAAATCACTTAACAACCCTTTATGAAGTTCGACTCCGGTAGAATCCTGTAACGTATAGTTGATAAAAATGCGCGACCAGGGATAAGAAACCGAATTACGCACATTGCCCAAAATATTATAGTGAGCCAGTGTATCCTGAATGGAGAACTCAAAAGAGGGAACTTCTTTCACGATCCAATACCGTTCATTAAAATCGGTGTATTCTTCATATACCCGGGTATTGTCGCAGCCTGTAACAAACAATGCCAAAAGAAACAAGACTAGAAAAAACCTCATTGCTGATTACCGGATTTTGGATTACGATCATCACGGTTAGGCCTGTTGGGGCGATTACCCCGGTGGCGGTTATCACCACGACCCTGACGGTTATCACGGTTTTGCTGATTCCCTTGTCCCTGATTTCCCTGTCCCTGATTCCGTTGATTGCCTGAAGTATTAGGGTTCGGATTATTCCCGGCATTCGGATTGGGTCCCTTCTTTTTCTTCTTCTTGTTCTTCGACTTATTCTTAAACTTCCGGTCCATCTGATCAAGGTCACTGTTTAGCGGACCTGATGTAACCTTCTCTTCTACAATATCAATATCAAGGGTTGCCGGTTTTTTACCTTCGCGGTTCAACCGGAGAATCTGATTGACACGCTCAATATTCAATGGATACCACGTGTTCTCCTCCTTAAAGCCAAACCACATGATCTTACGGAAGATATCCGTTTTCTGAAGGGTGGCCTCGCCACGTTCGGTCAGTAATGGAGCTTCAATTTTCGGAATGTCTTCCAGCGCCTCCATGTACGTTTCAAGCTCATAATTGAGGCAGCATTTTAATCGGCCACACTGTCCGGAGAGTTTGCTGGGGTTCAGCGAAAGATTCTGATACCGGGCCGCGCTGGTGGCCACATTTTTAAAATCACTTAACCAGGTAGAACAACAGAGTTCACGGCCACAAACACCTATGCCACCTAATCTCCCTGCTTCCTGACGCAGGCTGATCTGACGCATCTCAACACGGATCTTGAATTCGCCTGCCAGTATTTTGATCAGCTCACGGAAATCGACACGATCATCAGCTGAATAGAAAAAAGTAGCTTTAACATTATCCGCCTGATATTCTATATCAGACAATTTCATTTCCAGTTTCAGGCTACGAAGGATCTCGCGTGTACGATAGAGTGTTGGCATCTCACGCTTTTTAACTTCTTCAAATTTCTCGAGATCCTTTTGATGAGCCAGCCGGTATATTTTTTTAATCTCTCCGTCATCGGCAACTTTTTTCTTCTGCATTTGCAGCCGTACCAATTCACCCTGAAGGGAAACATAGCCAATATGATGACCATTGGGAACTTCCACCACTACAGCATCTCCCGTGGTAAGATTAATTTTTTCGGTATTCCGATGGAATTCTTTTCTGCCGTTCTTAAACCGTACTTCAACAATATTGAATTTATCCTGCACCGGCATATCCATATTGGAGAGCCAGTCGAACACATTCATTTTATTACAGCCACCAGTACCACAGGCTCCGTTATTATTGCAGCCTGAGACCTTTCCATCTTTTGATGATCCGCATGAACATCCCATTTCCCGCTATCCTTTATAGTTCAGTAAATCCAATCCAATATCTTTTCTAAAATAGAGCCCATCCCATGAGATCTGCGCTGCAGCCTCATAAGCTTTTTCACGGGCCTCAGCCAAGGTAGCACCCTTTCCTGAGATTGCCAGCACGCGTCCGCCATCGGTTACTACATTACTACCCTGGCTACGGGTTCCGGCATGAAAAACAAATGCTTTCTTTTCGTCAGCCAGCCCACCTATGGTTTTGTTCTTTTCATAGTCGCCTGGATAACCACCTGAAACCAAAGCAATGGTTACGGCAAATTCATTCTCTGTCTCTATGGTTTTGCCGCCCAATTCTCCCCTGGCAGCCCAGGTCAGTAATTCAACAAAATCACTTTTGATGCGGGGCATTACGGCTTGCGTCTCAGGGTCACCCATGCGCGCATTATATTCAATAACATAAGGGGTACCTCCAACATTCATCAATCCTACAAAAATGAACCCTTTGTAATCAATGTTATCCTTGTGAAGTCCTTCAATTGTGGGCTTTACCACCTCTTCTTCCACCCGCTTCATAAATGAAGCATTTGCAAAAACTACCGGTGAAACAGCACCCATTCCTCCGGTATTAGGTCCTGTGTCGCCATCACCTATACGCTTGTAGTCTTTGGCTTCCGGGAGAATTACATAATCCTTTCCATCGGTTAGTACAAAAACCGAAACTTCGATTCCATTGAGAAACTCTTCGATGAGTACTTTGGCACTGGCTTCACCGAATTTCTTATTCACCAGCATCTCTTTGATCACGGCTTTTGCCTCCGCCTGGCTCAGGCTGATCACTACACCTTTACCTGCAGCGAGGCCATCGGCTTTTAAAACAATAGGCGGTTTACACGTAGAGATATAGTCGAACGCCTGATTGATGTCAGCTGCCTTAAAGGTTCTGGCTTTGGCTGTGGGGATGCCATTTCTGACCATGAACTGTTTGGAGAAATCTTTACTGCCTTCAAGCTGGGCACCGAGTTTACCAGGCCCCACCATCAGGACATGGCTTACTGTTTTATCTCCTTCGAAGTAATCACGAATACCACTAACCAAGGGCCCTTCCGGTCCAACTACGATCAAATCAATTTTATGGGAAATACAGAATTGTGCAAGGGCAGGAAAATCGTCTACTGCAATAGCTACATTCTCAGCTTCCTGCGCTGTGCCAGCATTTCCAGGTGCTACGTAAAGCTTTTTGCAAAGAGGGCTTTGCCTGATTTTCCAGGCCAGAGCGTGTTCTCTTCCTCCATTGCCAATAACAAGAATGTTCATGCAGGTACTAAGGTTGAACCCCAAAGATAACCGCGAAATCTGTTAAATAAAACGGTCAAAAAAGAGGTTAAAAAGCCAGATGCTAAGCTCCGGTTGCCTTTTTGGTGACTATGTAAAAGTTGCGGTCAACCTCCAGATCAGATTGTGGGCTCCAGGTACCTTTTAAGGTCTGCCACTTTTCGGATGGACTTATCCATGTTCCATTCTTTAGCTTCAGCTTCATATCGAAGCCGGTAACACAGTCCGTCCAGCGATAATAAAGTTTACCATCGGTGATCTTGTATTCAAGCACAGGAATTTTGGCTGTTCGTAAATACTGATCAAACACTTTTGAGAAATCTTTGCCAGCCGATTTACACATGTAGTTTTCAATTTCTTTAGTGGTGACGGTTTTGTGCCAGAACGTTTCGTTCAACCCCCGAAGAATACTTCTGAACTTCTCGTCATCATTTACTAGCTGCCGGATGGTGTGCAGCATGTTACCACCTTTGTAATACATATCTCCACTACCTTCCTGATTAACACTATACGGGCCAATGATGGGTGAATCATTTCTGATATTCCTGCGGATACCCACCACATAATCATTACCTGCTTCGACACCATATTCGCACGTTGTAAAAATCGTTTCGGAATAATTGGTGAACGATTCATGAATCCACATGTCTGCCAGATCCTTTGAAGTGATGTTATTACCAAACCATTCATGTCCGCTTTCATGAATGATGATAAAATCCCATTTTGTTCCCCAACCGCTTTGCGACAGATCCTGACCGAGGTATCCATTCAGGAACTGATTGCCGTACGCTATAGCACTCTGATGTTCCATTCCCAGGTGAGGAGACTGAATGAGCTTATATCCGTCTTCATAAAAAGGGTAAGGGCCAAACCAATGCTCAAAACACTTCAGCATTTTCGGAACTTGCTGAAATTGTTTCTTCGCTTTCTCCAATTCATAATCCAGTACCCAGTAATCACAATCGAGATTTCCCTTCGCGCCAGCATAGGTCTCATGCCAGTGTTCATACTTTCCGATATACGGTATGATATTATAGTTATTGATTGGGTTTTTGATCGTGTAGGTAAACGTGGTTAAACCATTACCTGCACTTTTTGTTTCGATGAGTCTACCGTTGCCGATAGCCGTGAGCGAATCAGGCACAGTCATAGCCAGCACAGCACCATTGTCAGGCTCATCACTCTGATGATCCTTGCAGGGATACCACACACTTGCCCCAAGCCCCTGGCAGGCAACAGACATCCAGGGTCTTCCTTTTTTATCCTTTGCCCAGATCCAGCCACCATCCCACGGTGGGTTCTTAGCTTCCCTGGGCTTACCGGAATATTTTATAGCTACAAAAAAAGTATCGTTAGCCGGAAGTGGTTTATCCAAATGCAGGTAGTACGCATTCCCATCGCGCGTCAATTTTACCGTTTTGCCTTCGAGGTTTGCTGAATCAATTTGCATGGGCTGCTGAAGATCGATCTGCATAACGCTTCCAGGCTTCAATGTTTTGAATATGATGACCGTTGTTCCCTGAATAGTTCGCGCATTGTAATCCGGCTGAACACCGACTTTATACCGGATCACATCCCACCAAGCCCTTTCTTTTGTGATCGATCCGCGAATCGAATCCTGATGAGTAAAGGTTTGCTGGGCACTGACCGTAACGGCAAGCACCAGAATAATTATTACAGCAAGGCTGATAGCTCGTAACATGGATAATGAGTTATACCCAAATGTATTGAAAAGGTATTTGCTTAAAAAAGAAAAACCTTCCGGGATCACCGAAAGGTTTTATATAGCGTTTCAGCAAAAATTAATTGGCGTACTCCGACATGAACTTAATACGCATCATCCGGATCTCTTCTTCTGAATAATCTGCGATAGAGTCATCGTTCAATGCCGCATCCAGGTTATCTGTATCAGCACTCATAAAGTAATCGTGAATGTCATCCTGCTTATGGGGATCAAGTACCTGATCAATGTAGTAGTTCAGGTTGAGTTTGGTTCCGGAGTAGCAAATGTTTTCAACCTCTGTCAGTAACTCATCGAAAGACAAATTGATTGTTTCTGCTATTTCTTCCAGATCAACCTTCTTATCAATCTGTTGTATGATGAAAATCTTTGTCTTCGATTTATTGACCGAAGATTTTACCACTACTTCGTTCGCAGTTTCAATATCGTTTTCGTCCACATAGTTCAGAATCGTTTCAATAAATTCTTTTCCGAACTTATTGACTTTACCCATTCCCACACCATTTACCTGTGCGAGGTCATCTTTGGTGGTCGGATAGGTGGTCGCCATCTCCTCAAGGGATGGGTCCTGGAAGATCACATATGGAGGAAGATCTTTTTCTTTGGCGATTTTCTTCCGGAGCGTCTTCAGGATTTCGAACAGCTTAACATCATACGATTTGGTGTTTACCGGAACACGCTCAGCAGACTCTTCTTCTTCCTGAATGTCTGTAGTGAAATCATGATCACGCGCCAGTTCAACTGCGTACGGTTTCCTCAAAAACTCTTCGCCTTTTTTCGACACCTTCAAGGCACCAATATTATCAATGTCTTTTTCCAAAAACTGATAGATCAACGTCTGGCGAATGACAGACTTCCAATAATCCTGGTCTTCATCAGCACCTTTTCCATAAGATGACAGATCGAAGTGACCGTAACTTTTAACGTACTCATCTTCAACACCACGAATAACATTTACCAGGTGATTGAGCCCGAAGCGTTCATTGGTTTGTTTGGTTGCTTGTATAACCAGGCTTATCGCTTCTGTACCATCAAATCGTTCACGAGGATGAACACAGTTGTCGCACATGCCACAGTTCTCCTGTTTATACTCTTCACCAAAGTAGTGTAGCAATTGTCTCCTGCGACACACGGGTGATTCAGCATAGTACTCCATTTCCTGCAACAGAATGCGTGCATTTTCCCGCTCCTGAACAGGTTTATCTTTATTGAATTTTTCGAGCTTGTTCAGGTCGTTGTGACTATAGAACATTAAGCAATGACCTTCGAGTCCATCACGACCGGAACGGCCGGTTTCCTGATAGTAACCTTCCAGTGATTTGGGAACATCGTAGTGTACCACAAAACGAACATCGGGTTTATCAATTCCCATTCCGAAGGCGATGGTTGCCACGATAATATCCACTTCTTCATTCAGGAAGTCGTCCTGATTCTTCATGCGAACATCGGGATCAAGGCCTGCGTGATAGGGTGCTGCTTTGAATCCGTTAACATTGATAAGTTGTGCGATCTCTTCAACTTTCTTACGGCTGAGGCAATAGATAACTCCGGACTTCCCTTTATTATCCTTCAGGAATTTGATGAGTTGCTTTTTCGTCTCTTTCTTCGGACGAACCTCGTAGTATAAATTCTTACGGTTGAAAGAAGAGATGAAAACATCTGCTTCCTCCATTTGCAGGTTTTTCTGAATATCAATCTGAACCTTTGGCGTTGCCGTTGCCGTCAGTGCGATCACCGGCATATCACCGAGATTCTGAATCATAGTTTTGATTCTTCTGTATTCCGGACGGAAGTCATGCCCCCATTCAGAAATACAGTGAGCTTCATCGATAGCAACAAAGGATACATTAACTTTTTTAAGGAACTCGATGGTCTCTTCTTTGTTAAGAGATTCGGGAGCAACGTAGAGTAATTTTACGGTGCCATTCATACAATCTTTTTTCAGGCGGGTAATTTCACCTTTGCTCAGCGTAGAATTCAGGAAGCGTGCGTTAACACCATACGCATTCATCTGGTCTACCTGGTTCTTCATGAGTGCAATGAGCGGTGAAATAACTACCGCTAAACCATCATTGATCATTGCGGGAAGCTGATAACATAAAGATTTACCAGCGCCAGTAGGCATGATTACGAATGTATTTCTCCCATCGAGTAAATTTCGGATTATTGTCTCCTGATTACCCCGGAACTGACTGTATCCAAAGATCTCCTTCAGTCTCTCTTTCAATGCGTCTTTCTCTTCAACCAACATCGTTTCGTCTTGATAAATTGTATCTTTGTCCATGTAGACAAAGCTAATTTTGAAAAGGAATTGAATTTAGTAAAAAATATCAAAAAAATTGCACAGGATGTCTTATTAAATGAATCCACAGCAATTCAGAATTTAATCCATTTTATTGACGACAATTTCGAAGCTTGTGTGCGCGAAATTTATTCGGCAAAAGGCCGTGTTGTCATAACAGGCGTTGGTAAAAGTGCCATCATAGCCAATAAAATTGTTGCTACGTTAAACTCCACCGGAACCCCCGCTATCTTTATGCACGCTGCCGATGCCATACATGGCGATCTCGGCATGATTCAGAAAGATGATATTGTCATCTGTATTTCCAAGAGTGGTAACACACCGGAAATTAAAGTTCTGATACCGTTACTCAAACGAAGAGGTTCCAAGCTTGTTGCCCTGGTGAGCAATACAAATTCATATTTATCTCAACAAGCCGATTTCGTGTTAAATGCAACGATTGCAGAAGAAGCATGCCCTCACAACTTAGCACCTACTACCAGCACAACAGCACACATGGCCATGGGTGATGCACTGGCTGTTTGTTTGCTTAAGCTCCGGGATTTCAGTACGCAGGATTTTGCTGAGTACCATCCGGGTGGATCCTTGGGTAAGCAACTATACCTGAAAGTGTCAGACATCTACATGCATAATCAGCTTCCTTTAGTAAAACCCGATGCCACACTGAAGGATGTTATTCTGGAAATTTCCTCAAAACGACTGGGTTGCACTGCTGTAGTCGATGATCAACAAAATTTATTGGGTATCATTACGGATGGCGACCTGAGGCGGATGCTTGAAAAGAACGTTGACATCACCAGCCTGAAAGCTCTTGACATCATGTCTAAAAACCCGAAAAAAATTGAAAAAGATGAATTTGCAGTCAAAGCCTTACATCAAATGCAGGAGAACAGCATTACCCAGCTGGTAGTCGTTGACGGAACCAGGGTAGCTGGCTTTATTCACCTTCATGACCTGTTGAAAGAAGGAATCGTCTAAAAATTCAAATAATTCTTTTATAAAATTCTGCGACTGTCGTCTTTTGCAAAACATTTACGTTCTAAAACTGGATGAATAAAAATTTATATGTAGTGCTCATGGCAGGAGGAGTAGGCGTGCGCTTTTGGCCGTATAGCCGGAACTCTAAGCCTAAGCAATTTCTTGATGTACTGGGGACCGGAAAAACTCTTCTTCAATCCACATTCGATCGCTTTGCTCCGATGTGTCCTGTGGAAAATATTTACATCGTAACACATGAAGAACACGCTGACATTGTAAAACAACAACTCCCTCAACTTAGTACCGAACAAATTCTTGCTGAACCTATGCGCAAGAATACAGCTGCGTGTATTGCCTACGCCAGCTATAAGATCAACCAAAAAAATACGGAAGCTGTCATTGTTGTTTCTCCGTCTGATCACCTGATCATGATGGAACAGGAATTTCAGGATGTGATCAAGAAAGCTGCTGATCAGGCGAAGAGCCAGGACAAATTGATCACCTTGGGTATTTCACCCACCCGCCCGGAGACGGGATATGGCTACATTCAATACCACACGGAAAAAAGCTTCGCCAAAAAAGTAAAGACCTTTACAGAAAAACCTGAATTATCACTCGCGAAAAAATTTCTGGAAAGTGGTGATTTCGTCTGGAACTCCGGAATCTTTATCTGGGGCGTAGATGCCATCCTCACTGCATTTCATCAGTACCTTCCTGAAATGTCTGAAGTATTTGACGAGGTGGTAAAACCCAAGCTGGGAACCAGCGAAGAGAAAGAAGCAATCCTCAGTGCGTACTCGCAGTGCAAGAATATTTCCATTGACTATGGGATTATGGAGAAGGCAACAAATGTCTTTGTGTGCCTTGGGAATTTCACATGGTCCGATCTGGGCTCATGGGCTTCCATCCATGAGATCTCTCATAAGGACGAAAACAACAACGTTGTAAATGCAAATGCACTCACTTACGACACACGCAATAGCATCATCAAAGGCTCACCGGATAAACTGATCGTTGCCCAGGGACTGAACGGTTACCTGATTGGCGAATTCGGAAACGTAATTATTGTTTGTGAAAAAGATCGTGAAGAACAATTCAGGAGATTTGTCAACGACACGAAAACCAAACCGAACGCCAACGACTTTATCTAAAGGATCAGTTCGTCACCACAATTTGTTGGGGTAATCACCTTTATCGATCAATGATTTGATGCGTGAGGATACTTCGTCCTTGTCTTCCTTATAGGTAACACCGAACCAGATATTCCCTCCACCCAGCACTTTTACTTTTCCGATGCCACGGTGGATCAGTTCGTTTACGATCAGGGGGATATAAAATTCTGATTTCAGATTCTGGTGCTGCTCCTTCAGAAAATCACTAAACATGGAAGTGGCCAACGTGAATACTTCCGGACGGAAACCCCAGAAATTCATAGACGTTGGGGCCATTGGATCCAAAACACGATCGCCTTCTTTTTCCTTTGAAACGATCCTGCCGTTTTCTTTTACGATAGTTGTTCGTTCAACAACTGTTTGTAAAAATCCTTCCGCATCCTTCTCCCCTACACCTCTGGAAACACTGCCGTGTTCGGAAAGCACATTCTGCAACGTAAATCCTACCATCGCATGTGAGCCGTTTTTATCGCTGCGAAAGAAATCGGCAATGGAAGCGAAAGCATCTTTGCCGTAGAAGTCATCGGCATTGATTGCCACAAAGGGTTCATGGATAACATCCCTGGCACAAAGAACAGCATGCCCCGTACCCCAGGGCTTAACACGTTCTGCATTTTTATACTCACCAGGTATCAGTTTATCGAGCGACTGAACAACATATTCAACCTGAACCTTACCCTTCAGACGTTGTCCGAATTTTTCCTTGATCACATCCAGTATTTCTTCCCGAACAATGAACACCACTTTGGTAAATCCGGCACGAACAGCATCAAACAGTGAATAATCCATGATCGTTTCCCCATTCGGGCCAAAGCCGTCAATCTGTTTAATTCCTCCGTAGCGGCTACCAATACCTGCTGCTAATACGAGCAGGGTTAGATTTTTTTGTGTGCTATTTGGTGTGTCCATTATGTTTTCCGTTATTTCTGCTGTTTGGGAGCTATGTGTTTGCGCGAACATTGTAAATATTGCCATTTTTTAGCTTAAACACGCTTAATTGGCAAATCCATTAAAGTCGCGCAAAAATAAGCTTTCCAGTTTCATGGTGTGCGTAAAAGCACACAAAGTTTGAAGTCGTAAATTCAACAAACCTAAATACCTTATGAGCAACCAGAAGAATTCTTACCTGGTACCGATGATTATTATCGGATTGCTGTTTTCAATTTTTGGTTATACCACCTGGATTAATGGCATTCTTATTCCTTATCTCAAGATCACGTGCGAATTACAATATGACTGGCAGTCATACCTCGTGGCTACGGCATTTTTTATTGCATACCCAGTGATGGCAATTCCTTCCTCCGAACTCCTGAAAAGAACCGGCTATAAGAAAGGAATGGCGGTGGGCCTTATCGTAATGGTTATTGGATACCTGATATTTATTGGTGCGGCAAAAATCAGAGACTACAGCATCTTTCTGACAGGTTTATTCATAATAGCCAGTGGTCTGGCCGTACTTCAGACAGCTGCCAACCCTTATGTATCGAAGATCGGACCTATTGAAAGTGCAGCATCACGAATTAGTTTGATGGGCCTTTGCAATAAACTGGCTGGTATCCTGGCGAGTTTAATTTTCGGATACATCGCACTAAGTGATACGGATGCACTAGTGGCAAGTCTTAAAACTATGGATACGGCTACGCGAGCAACTACGCTTGATGCACTTGCTGAACGAGTGGTTTTACCGAACATCATTTATGCTGCCTTCCTGCTTGTAATCGCTTTCGTTATTTACAAATCGACTTTGCCTGAATTGAAAGAAGAAGAGCCTGATACCGAAGGAGGAACAGCAACTCCATCTACCAAAACAAGTATCTTCCA
This sequence comes from Ohtaekwangia sp., assembly GCA_036503775.1. GTDB lineage: Bacteria > Bacteroidota > Bacteroidia > Cytophagales > Cyclobacteriaceae > Ohtaekwangia. The sequence goes on along the minus strand of DASXWH010000207.1, from coordinate 8,242 downwards.
ATTCCCACATTTATTAATTGGCGCGCTTGCGTTATTCCTCTATGTTGGTGCTGAAGTAATTGCAGGTGATACCATCATCAGCTATGGCAAGTCATTGGGAATAGAAATGTCGAAAGCAAAACTCTTCACAACAGCAACGTTAACGAGTATGGTTGTTGGTTACGTTGTTGGAATTTTCCTTATCCCCCGAGTATTGTCACAGCAAACCGCATTAAAAATCTCGGCTATATTGGGAATTGGATTTTCAACACTGGGGGTAGTAACCACCGGAGCGGTTTCTGTTTTCTTCATTGTGATGCTGGGTCTTGCTAATGCGTTGATGTGGCCGGCAATTTTCCCACTGGCCGTTAGCGACCTTGGCAAGTTCACCAAGACAGGCTCAGCGTTCCTCATCATGGGTATTGGGGGAGGCGCATTAATGCCTCCATTATATGGTTTACTTGCCGAATCGATAGGATCGCAGTATGCGTACGTGATGCTCGTTCCGTGCTACGCCATCATTCTTTATTTCGCCATAAAAGGTTACCGTGCAGGGAAAGCCGCCTGACGTTATATACAGATATTAGATCAAATCCCCACTCAATATTTCAGGCATTTTTCTTTTTAAGAAAAGATTCAATACTATGCCATAAAAAAGCACTATAGTGTTAGAAAATATAATCCGTACTCAAAAACTCTGATTCATGATTGCGGATGATCTGACTGATGATCTGCTTATTCTCATCCGTGCCTTTCGTTGCTACAATGGTTCGTATTGAAAATACGCGTAAGGCATCCGCGATGGATAATGTACCTTCAGCTGAATCTTTTCTGCCATTGAAAGGAAATGTATCAGGTCCGCGCTGGCTTTGTGCATTAAGATTGATCCTCCCAACCTGATTTACAAAAGCGTCCATCAACTTGGCCACACGCTTTGAGTCCGTTCCAAAAATACTTACCTGCTGACCAAAATTTGAGTTAACAACATAGTTGATCGCTTCTTCATCCTGGTCAAAAGGGACAATAGGAACAATCGGGCCAAACTGTTCTTCGTAAAATAATCTCATCTTATCGTTCACCGGATACATTACTGCAGGATAGAAGAATGTGTGACGATATTCACCTCCATTTTCATTCATTATCTTCGCTCCGTGTTTTTTTGCGTCTTCAGCAAGCTCACGCAGGTAATCTACCTTACCCGGTTCAGGGAGCGGAGTCAGGTTGGCACCGTTGTCCCAGGGCATTCCCGGTTTTAATTTTTTAACCTCAGCGTTAAATTTTTCAATGAAGGCATTCAGAATACTTTTATGCACCAGCAGGATTTTCAGTGCTGTGCATCGTTGTCCGTTGAACGAAAGACTTCCGGTAATACATTCAGCAACTGCATTGTCGAGATCAGCATCCGGTAAAACAATTGCCGGATTCTTGGCATCCAAACCCAGAATGGATTTCAACCGATGTGGTTTCGGGTGAAGACGTTTGAGCTCATTGGCACCTTTGTTGGTTCCGATAAATGCAAAGACATCAATCTTACCACTTTCCATTAACGCACCAACCGTTTCTCTTCCACGTCCATAGATAATATTAATTACCCCAGGCGGAAACGTATCACGGAACGATTCAATCAATGGACGAACCAGCAACACCCCATACTTGGCAGGCTTGAACACCACCGTATTTCCCATGATCAATGCAGGGATCAGGGTAGTGAAAGTTTCATTCAACGGATAGTTATAAGGACCCATACAAAGTGACACACCTAATGGCACGCGCCTGATTTGTGCCATGAATCCCTGCTCTTCAATAAGCTTGGCCGAATTCCGGTCCAGTTCTTTATACGCTTTTATGGTATCGACAATGTAATCACAGGTGCGATCAAATTCTTTTTCGGAATCTTTCAATGTTTTTCCGATTTCCCACATCAACAACTTCACAACTTCGCTTCGTTGCTTGCGCATCGCTGCCAGGAATTTTTCAACGTGTTCAATACGCTCGGTAACACTTCGTGTCGGCCAGTAACCATGCCCCATGTCGTATGCTTTTACAGCAGCATCAAGTGCCTCAAGTGATTCTTTGGTTGTCAATAACGGAGTACTTCCGATAACTTTTTGTGTGTATTGATTTCCTTCCTTCGTGAATACCGGACTAAGCACCGGGTTCAGATTACCTGACCACGTTTTCATTTCACCATTGATCAGGTATTCACGCTGTTCAATCGGTTTCGATATTTTGAACTGATCAGGAATATCATTTTCTGAAGGAAATACATTTTCTAAAAACTGGCTCATTCTTATTTGTTAGGGTTGGTTAGTTCTGTTTCAACCATGATTATACCGGAAGAAGTTCCAATGCGCTGTGCACCCGCTTCAATCATTTCTTTGGCTTGCTGCAGGATTTTAATTCCTCCGGATGCTTTGATGCTTACATGGGCGGGTAATGACTTCTTCATCAGTGCAACATGTTCAACACGCGCACCCGTTGGTGCAAAGCCTGTTGATGTTTTTACAAAGTCTGCGCCTGCATCCGCACAGATCTTGCAGGCATCTTCAATTTCAAAATCACTCAGGTAGGCTGTCTCAATAATTACCTTTAAAAGTTTCTGGTGGTCGTGCGTTAGCTTGCTGCATTTGGCAACTTCGATCTTCGTCCAGGGTAAATTGGTTTTGAACGATGTTACATTCCATACCACATCGATTTCATCCGCGCCATTATCAATAGCCCTGGAAATTTCATCCAGCTTGGTTTCGGTCATGTTATAGCCTAAAGGAAATCCGGCAACCGTTACCAGCACGATATTCTCATTTCCGATTTCACGTTTGGCCCGCTTGACCCAGAATGGAGGAACGCAGATACCCAGAAAATTATACTTCAGCGCATCTTCTACGAGTTTATCAATATCGCGGATAGTGAGGGTGGGACTTAAATTCGTATGTTCAATGTAGCGGGATATGCTCACTGTACCCTAAAAGTTATTTGACTGAACCTGGATTTGCTGATTCAACTCTAAGGTACGGACTAATTGCGATTGAATGAAACGTCATTTAATGACGTATGCCACACACTTTACAATACTTCATCTTGCCAGGCGGGCGTCTTTTCGGTGGACGTTTATGACCAAAGTAGGTTGGATCTGAATACTGCGGAGTTTCCGACATGCGCTCATTCTTTCGTCTGGTCTTGTTCAACTGCGCCATCCGGTCGTAGTACTCCTGCTCTGATTCATACGTTGGCCCCGAGCCTTTTTTCTTAGACGATTTTTTGGGACCGTATTGTTTTTGAGGATAGTTGGGATTCACAGAAGTAGGTTGTCCTTCCTGCACTTCACCGGTTTCATCGGTTTTTTTCTTTTTCCGTGAAGCCTGAGCCTGAACAGTAGTTGCAATACTACCAGCTAACAAAAGGATTAGAATGATTCTCATAAAGCAATGCACAAAGATATTAACTCTGAACCACGATCGTATAGTATCTTTCCATCGACCGACAACCTTTATGGCCGTCCAAATCAAATACCTGCCCGATGTGCATTCAATCGATGCAAAATTTGCTGATTCAATTTACTTTTAAACACACCAATTCAAATAATCCTACCATGAAAGCGTTTCTTTTAACTCTCCTGGCTATCGTTTTTGTATCATCCGCTACCCAAGCTGAAGATCCGGTTACACTGGCTATCGGTGCAAAAGCACCTGAATTCAGCCTCCCCGCAACGGATGGTAAAACCTATACCCTGAAAGACTTTGATCAGTATAAAACCCTGGTCATTGTTTTCACCTGCAACCATTGCCCGACAGCGCAGGCTTATGAGGATCGCATCAAACAACTCGTGACTGATTATGCAGGTAAAGGTGTTGGCATAATTGCTATCTCACCCAACGATCCACAATCTGTGCGACTGGATGAGCTCGGATATTCTGACCTTGATGATTCCTTTGAAGACATGAAAATCCGCGCCAAAGACAAGCAATATAATTTCACTTACCTGTATGATGGCGAAACTTCAGAAGTAAGTATGAAGTATGGACCCCAGGCAACACCCCATGTTTTTATTTTTGATGAGAACAGAACCTTACGGTATACGGGCCGGATTGATGATGGTGAAAAACCTGGTACAGCAAAAACGCATGATGTACGCAATGCATTAGATGCCATAGTTGCAGGGAAACCTGTTCCGGTAGAAAAAACCAAAACCTTTGGATGCTCGATCAAATGGCCGTCAAAAAGAGAGTGGGCTGCCAAGGAACAGGAAGTATGGGCTAAAGAAACGGTCAATATAGACGAGCTTGATCTTACCAAACTGAAAGCATTATTGAAAAATGACAGCAAGAACTACCGGCTTATCAATGTGTGGGCTACATGGTGTGGACCCTGCGTTACTGAATTCCCTGAATTTGTAACCATGAACCGAATGTATCGCAACCGCGAATTCGAGCTGGTTACGATAAGTATGGATGACCTCGCCCGAAAACCCAATGCATTGACTTTCCTGACCAAAAAACAGGCCTCCATGAAAAACTATATTTTCAAAGGCGATAAGTATCAGTTCATTGAAGCGCTGGACAAAAAATGGGAAGGTGCCTTACCCTACACGTTGTTTGTGGCACCGGGTGGAAAAATTCTTTATGGAAAACAAGGCCTGATTGAACCGCAGGAGTTGAAAAAGATTATTGTGGAAAATATTGGGAGGATCTATTAGCGTATTGTGATTATAACGTAAAGGGTAGTTGAAATGACAGCTACCCTTTTTTATTTCTCTCTGATCATTTCTCAAACAGATCTCCCTGATCGTCACCCGAGCGCTTCAACAAATTGGGATCAATTGTCTTGCTGGCCTTCGCTCCGAGTTTCTTCAGGTCCTCAACACGCCTTACCAGATTACCACTTCCCACCGATAGTTTTTTCATTGATTCTTCATAAAACTTCTTGGACGAATCCAGGTGACGACCCAGGGTGATCAGATCTTCCGAGAAGCCAACGAACTTATCATAAAGATCTCCAGCTTTGTTAGCAATATCCAACACGTGACGTGTCTGGTATTCCTGCTTCCACGTGTTTTTAATTAATTGCAGAGATGGAATCAGTAAAGTAGGACTTACAAACACGATCCTTCGCTCCAGCGCTTCCTCGTACAATGTCTTTTCACTCTGGATCGCGAGTATATAAGCGGGTTCAATCGGAATGAACATGATCACAAAATCCAGACTGCTGTCGCTGATGTTCTTTTGGTAATTCTTATCGCCCAGCAGTTTCATGTGCTGCCGGATGGAAGTTAAATGCTGCTTCAGGAATAACACCTTATCTTCATCTGTTCCCGCATTGACAAAATTATTGTAGGCGGTAAGGCTGACTTTTGAGTCGATGATCACGTGTTTGCTTTCAGGCAACCGGATAATAACATCCGGGCGCAACCTGCCTTCTACCGTTGTGAATGATTCCTGAATAAAATACTCCCTGTCTTTTTCCAGCCCTGATTTTTCCAGAATGCTTTCCAGAATAAATTCACCCCACGCACCTTGTGTTTTTGTATCACCCCTCAATGCACGGGTAAGATTCTCCGCTTCACGCGTCATCTGAACGTTAAGCTTTTGAAGGTTCTCCAGTTGTTCGCGTAAGGCGGAATTACGCGAGATATTATCCTTGTGGGTTTCTTCTACCTTCTTTTCGAACTCAATTATTTTTTCACCGAGTGGTTTTAACAGATCAAAAAGGTTGGATTTGTTCTGCTCCGTAAATTTTTTACTCTTCTCTTCGAAAATATCATTGGCCAGGTTTTTAAACTGAAGCGTAAATTTTTCATTCAGGGTTTCCAATTCCTTTTTCTGGTCGTGAAGTTTTTCCTGCAGATTTCGATAATCAGCTTCTGCCGATGCCAGACTGTGATTGGTTTCCAGTACTTTAATACGCTCGGTCTCTACTTCCTTTTTCAATTCCGACAGCTGATTTTGAAGTACTTTGTTCTTTTCTATTTCAATTAAAACAGAAGCAGATCCCCGTTGCGTATCAGCTGAAAATTTAAATCGCAGCACCAGCCAGGAAGCCAGTGCACCCACTACCAAACCCAGTATCAGATAAATTATTTCCATTTGGCGTAAAGATAATGTTTGAGGTCACAAAACCGCTTCCGTGTTTTTATTGTTTTAAAGTGTCTATTCGCAGTTTTTCTGCTTCGCGTACAGACTTCTGAAACCTGACATCGGAAGGCCTCGTTAGCTTAGGCTTTCACAGGGGTATTTAATAGATTTGCAGTCCGTTTAGATTGAACGTAGTGATTTATGATTGAAACAATAACCACAAGCCGCGAAGCCATTTTACTGGAAGACAAGTATGGAGCTCACAACTACCATCCACTTCCCGTAGTATTGTGCAAAGGCGAAGGAGTGTTTGTATGGGATGTAGAAGGCAAACGCTACTTTGATTTTCTTTCAGCCTACAGTGCCGTTAACCAGGGTCATTGTCACCCGCGTATTGTAAATGCACTTATCAATCAGGCCAAAGAACTGACGCTTACTTCCCGCGCATTCTATAATGACAAACTCGGCATTGCTGAGAAATACATTTGCGAAATGTTCGGCTACGAAAAAGCCCTGTTCATGAACAGCGGTGCGGAAGCCAATGAAACGGCCATCAAGCTCGCGCGCAAGTGGGGCTATACCAAAAAAGGAATCCCGGATAATCAGGCCGTGATCATAACCGTGAGAAGAAACTTCCATGGCCGTACCACCACGATCATATCCGCTTCTACAGATCCGGATTCACGTAACGGTTTCGGACCATTCATGCCTGGATTTGAAATTGTAGACTACGATAACATTGCCGCCCTCGAGAAAGCATTATCCAATCCGAACGTATGTGCTCTTTTGGTTGAACCTATTCAGGGTGAAGCCGGGGTGTTTGTTCCGGCTGACGGATACCTGAAAGCTGCCGAACAACTATGCCGCAAGAACAATGTATTGTTGATGGTGGACGAAATCCAGACCGGCATTGCCCGCACCGGAAAAATGCTTGCCTCCGAATATGAAGATGTACGTGCTGACCTCTTGATTCTCGGTAAAGCACTTTCCGGAGGAACGTTACCTATCTCGTGTGTATTGGCAGATGATGATATTATGCTGGTCATTAAACCAGGTGAGCATGGCTCTACCTTTGGAGGTAATCCACTGGCTGCTGTGGTTTGCATGGAAGCCTTACAGGTGATCAAAGACGAAAAGCTCACGGAGAACTCCATGCGGCTCGGTGTAATCTTCCGCGAACGCATGCAGGCACTTACTAAAAAGACTGATCTAATAACCCTGGTACGAGGCAAAGGATTGCTCAACGCTATTGTTATCAACGATTCACCCGACAGTGATACGGCCTGGAACTTATGTATGCTGTTTTCCAAAAACGGATTGCTGGCCAAACCTACGCACGGTAACATTATTCGTCTCGCACCTCCACTGGTGATCACAGAAGAACAGATTCACGAGTGCTGCGACATTATAGAGACAAGTGTACTGAATTTTAAGCGAGCATGATCTCTAAGATAAAATCTCTCCTATTGTCTGTAGTGCTTGTTATTACTGGACCGAATTATCTATACGCTCAAGCATCAGAATCGATAGCCACCAACGATTCCACGACTTTCGTTGTGGTTGAGAGATCCGCTGAATATCCAGGAGGCTTTCATGCAATGATCAAATACTTCAATGATGAACTTAAATATCCTAAAAATGCAAGGAAGCTAAAAAAGCAAGGCGAGGTGATGGTCTCATTTGTTGTGGACAAAGATGGCTCTATAACAGATGTCCAACTAGTAAAAGGTTTCGATCCCGGCTGTGATGAAGAGGCACTCCGCCTGATAAAGGGTTTCCCTGCCTGGAGACCAGGTGAACAACAAGGAAAACCTGTAAAGTGCAAATTTCAAATACCTGTTAGATTTAGATTATAAGCTATACTTAATCCTTGGTGTAGCAACATCTATCCAATTAATCTTCAACATCATCCTTTTGACGAAAAAATAGCCTACTCTTTTCATTGGTGTTAATTGAATCTCATAGCTTAGATCAAAAACCCCATGAAAAGATCAGCACTTATCATTATACTCGTTTCCTTTTTTGCAGGAAATCTGTATTCCCAATGCAACGAATTCTATGTTTTAGAAAATGGCACTGAATGGGAAATGGAAAACTACAACGCCAAAGAAAAACTTATTGGCAAAAACCAATGGAAAGTAACAAGCTATACAACCACTGCTTCCGGTTACACCGCTACTGTCCACAGCAGTCTC
>DASXWH010000206.1:0-50756 GCA_036503775.1 Ohtaekwangia sp. | reverse complement strand
CGAGCGCACGACAAGCTGATAGAAAGTGATAAGTATATCGCATTGCGTGCCATCCATGCGGTGTCGGAATTTGTGAATGGCTTGAAGGACAAGGCACTTCGTCTTGAGGTAGGGTATGATCTGCGCATGGAAGATTTTATTTCGGTTGAAACCAACGCCACCCGTGAATTGGTGTACAACATCGAGCACACTGTGCATCATATGGCCATCATGAAGATCGGCATTCGTGAAGTGGCACCTTATGTAAAGCTTCCTCATGATTTTGGCATCGCAGCTTCTACCATTCGGTATCAGGAAGTAGCGGCCAGTCAGGTATCACATTAATTACGGTTACCATATGATGGGGATTGGCGAGAAGTTTTTTCGCAGTAATTTCATTATCAAATTAAAAAGCTGGGAGTACTGGCCCTTTGGAATTATTCAGTTCCCAGTGATGCTTTATTTTACCTGGCTGGCCATACGATCCCGTTCGCTGGTTTTTTTCTCGGCATCAAACCCCGGAATTGTAATGGGTGGAATGTTTGGTGAATCAAAGTATGATGTATTAAAAAAAATCCCATCAGCCTACACACCAAAAACGATCCTTATACAACAGCCGGCAACAGCCGAAAAAGTACTTCAGCAAATAACGAAACATGAATTCAGGTTTCCGCTGATTTTCAAGCCTGACATTGGCGAAAGGGGCTTCATGGTAAAAAGAATTTGCGATGACCTTGATGTGAGTCAATATGTATCGCAGATGAAGTACGATTTTCTGATTCAGGAACTGGTGGATGAACCGTTAGAGTTCGGAATTTTTTATACCCGCTTGCCCAATCAGCTCAATGGCAGAGTTACCTCTGTTGTGATGAAAGAAATGCTCTCCGTCACAGGAGATGGTCAATCAACACTCGAACAATTGATTTTGCATAAAGACCGGGCGAAGCTTCAACGGGAAAAGCTTAGCGTCATGTTTCAGGATAAGCTGAAAACGGTTATTCCCAAAGGAGAGGTTATTGAGTTGGTCGCTATCGGGAATCATTGCCTGGGAACAAAATTTCTGGATGGTAGCTACCTTATTAATGACAGGCTTTCGGCTACGTTTGATGGTATAAGTAAACAGATTGATGGATTTTATTTCGGACGTTTTGATTTGCGATGTGCTACTGTTGAAGATCTGTATGCCGGCCGTGTTAAAATTCTGGAATTAAACGGATGTGGTGCTGAGCCTGCACATATCTACCAGCCCGGTTATTCACTATGGAAGGCAATGGGTGTTTTATTGGAACATTGGAAAAATATTTTTCTGATTGCCCGGGAGAATGTATCACGTGGTAGTCACTACACATCCTTTACGGATGCTAAAGTTTATTATCGCAGGTTCAAAGAGGTCACGCAACTCCGTGACACCATCTGATTCATATTGCTTATTTTAAGGTCTATGCAGGAAATATTTCTGGCCTTTATCCTTTCTTTTTTTTTCAGCTTCATCGGTTCAATTCCGCCCGGTACGATCAATCTTACCGTGCTGCAGCTTGGCCTTGAGCATAAAACCAATATTGCGTGGAGACTATCTATGGCAGCTGCACTGGTAGAATATCCCTACGCGTGGCTGGCTATAAAATTTGAAACGCTTATTACTTCATCGCCTGTTATTGTTGAGAACTTTCATTTGATAACAGCTATAGTGATGATCGTACTGGGTATCATGAATCTGCTGCCCACAAGGAACCCTTCAGGAATTTCGCAGAAGTTTCAGTCCAGCGGTTTTCGGAGAGGTTTACTTCTCGGCATTTTAAATCCGCTGGCTTTACCTTACTGGATAGGTATCACGGCATATTTGAAAGGTCAGGGCTGGCTTGTGTTATCGACTAATTTTCAACTACATGCTTATCTCGTTGGGGTCAGTTTGGGTGCTTTAGCCTTGTTACTCACATTGATTTATTTGGGCAAACGCATCGCCTCGGGATTCCAGCAGAATGTATGGCTTAAAAAAATACCTGGAATGGTATTGCTCGGATTAGGGGTGTATGCATTGATCCAGTATGCTATCAGAATCCTATAGCAGATGGATTCAGATTCCAACCTGATCAGGTAATATTTTCAGGCCCGATTTCATTTTTTGGCCAATGGCTCGATGTCACCCTATTTTTTTACCTTTTTATGACCGACTGGTTGCCTGTCGGCACCAGAACAAACCACATGAAAATCAACGGATTGCGCGACTGAAATTCATTTGAAAATCGAGCCACCCTATTCCTTGTTAGGCGCTTAACGCTCTATTGCATCAGTAAGTCTGCCACATGTAGGTTGTTCACCAGCAATGGTCGTTTTGGGCTACGCCCGCGATCTATTTTTACGATGTCATTGTGAATAGCATAGTGACAGATCAGCGGTTGTTTGAAGTATGCACTAACCCCTTAGGAACCAATCCTAACATAGCGTTGATCTCGAAAATTAATCACTCAAAATCTGTCGTTGACACGTATGACCTTCAGGGGGTTTGGGACATTATTTTTATTTCTTGCCTTAGTAGTGCAGGGTCTGATGGCTGAAACCATTGAGGTGAATTTCTATTCTCAAAAAATTTCTATTGCTTACGATAAATCGGTTGCTGTTGATCATTCCTTTAGCGCAAATGATCAAAGTATCAGGCTATACTACAATCAGCTTCTCCAATCTGGTTACACGATTATCGTGAGCGACTTACAACGTGCAAAAAAAGAATTACATCTGAATGACTGGTTTTATTATGAACTCGTTCGGAACACAGCAGCCACACTCTTCAAGAATGAATCAGAAAACTATCGGCAGGCCTTTACCTGGTTTATACTGGGCGAATCCGGATATAATGTGATCATTGGTTTTACAAAATCATTTGAGCTTTACGTGTATTCACAAAGTGAAGTATATGACCGAAGTATAATCACGCTGGGAGATAAGGATTACGTGAGTATCGATAATTTCCCAAAGACAGGCAGCACGATGGGGTATTGCCAGTTTATTCCGGGTACAATGAACGCGGCTTTTGATTTCTCTATTACACTTCCCAATCTTAAAGGTGATTCAATTCTTGAGATGCAGAAAGAATTTACATTTAAGGGTTCTGTGGAAAAGTATACGTACTCCGTAAGCAGCAATTTTCTGGAATTTATGAGAGGCTATCCTAAACTGAATAGCCAGGAATATTTCAGCGTTCAGCTATCTCCTGTTACCTATAATTCACTGATGCCCCAGTTAAAGGAACGGATCAAAGGATTATCAGAGGAAGATGCTGTTCGTTACCTGTTATCTTTTGTACGATTGACTTTTTCTCCCCAATTCGATTCAGAAAACAAGCCTGTGGATTTTAATCCGATGATTGCCGAAGAAACATTGTACTACGCCTATGGTGATTGTGAAGGTAAATCGGTTTTGTTTCACTTCCTGGTAAAAGAACTGGTGGGTACTCCGATGATTGCATTGCTATACCCTAACCACATTAACGTGGCTGTACAGTTCAACCAATCGTACGGGAGCCCTGTAAAATTTAACGATGGATTGTATACCGTATGCGAGCCTAACCTGGTTGGCGACATCGCTGAGTTTGATCATGCCGGATCAACTGAGAAATATGCCCGCGCAAGAGTTATGGTTATCAATTGATAAACTGCAGCAAGGATCTTTCCTTTTCCACCACGAGCGTTGCTTCACCTCCATGTTGCCAGGAAAGATTAGGATTTTCATGACCGCTTGGGAAACGAAATGCTACCGGATAGGAATATTCACGCACATGATGGAGGATAATTTCTTCAGGAGTTTCTCCAAAACTCAATTCGGTGTCCAATATATCCGTGAAGTGTCCAATAATTAACCCGGAAAGGGACTCAAGCTTTCCGCTTCGTTTAAGGTGATTCAACATCCGATCAATCTTATACCGATACTCATCAACCTCTTCGATTACCAGGATTTTTTGAGTGGTATCCGGCTCAGACGAAGTAGCCAATGAATCGATGATCAATGACAGATTCCCGCCTATGACCTGCCCGGTTGCTTTACCGGGTTTATTTTCAGGCGAGACAGGAAATTCAATATTATTTTTTTGCCCGAATAGAACTTCAAAAAGCCCCTGAATTGATTTATCGGATTCAGGTTTTGAAAACAGAATAGGCATTGTGCCGTGAATACTCTGAATGCCAAGCTGGAAAAGTTTGAGGTGAAATGCTGTGACATCACTGAAGCCAACAAACCATTTTGGATTTTTCTGAAGCGGAGAGAAATCGATCTGATCTATAAACCGGGAGCTTCCATATCCACCACGGGCACATACAATGGCGTTAATCGCGGGATCGTTTATCAGTTGCTGAAAGTCTGACATACGTTCAGCATCCGTTCCCGCCAGGTATGAATGGTTTTCACTAAAGAGATTATCTGCCAGTTTAACCTTGAGGCCCCAGTACTGAAAGGCAGTGATGGCAGCTTCAATGTTTTGAAAAGATACCTTTCTTCCGGGCGCGGCAATTCCAATAGTATCGCCAGGTTTAAGGAATGGTGGTTTTATCATGTTTAAAAATAGTCGATTGACACAGTATTTCTTTTCGATTATGAATAAACAAAAAAGCCGCCCCAGAATTTGAGACGGCTTCTTTGTTATGCTTTACTATTACTTTACGTCAGGCTTGCCTTCTTTCGGTGTAACCATAGCCTTAAACCGAACAACAGATTGTTTTGGCCAGGTGTTGGCTGTAACGGTAACGGTTTTGTTCTGCATATTATGTTTTCCGTTGGAGTCAAACTTAGCTTTAACAAAGCCTGAAGCTCCTACAGCGATTGGATCTTTTGTCCAGTCAGAAGCTGTACAGCCGCATGAACCTTTTGCATCCTGAATGATCAGCGGAGCCTCACCTGTGTTTGTGAATTTATAAGTGTATTCAACCACATCACCTTCCTTGATTGTACCAAAGTCATGGTCAGTAGTTTCAAATTCGATTTTTGGAAGTGGCCCTTCAGGTTTCTGCTCGGGTGCTTCTATTGCCGGGCTAACGGCAGTTTTCTTTCCCTCCATTTCAGCCAGACGGCTTTCTAATTCAGCAATGCGCTTTTCAGCATTACGATCTTTGCACGCTGTAAATACTACCAGTACAGCAGCAAAAAATAAAATTGATTTTGTCATTCCGGTTTTCATATCTCCTACGCTTTGTATTTGTTCTTTAATTCTGGATTAACCTTTTTTTCCACGAATCTGTTCCAATAATTCATCTACATCCACCAGCAGTTGCTCAGCTTTGTTCTTTGCCTCATCAACTACTTTCTGCCCTTGTGATTTTGCCTCGGTGGTAAGAGGGGTTTCTTTCCCGGATACAAAATCATTTACCAGATCCTGCAGCATTTTACGGTATTTATCTAATTGAAAAGAAAGCTTTTCACGGGTATTAGACCCCTTGTCAGGAGCGTAAAGAATACCCAGGATTGCTCCAGCTGCCGCTCCGGCCAAAAATGCCATCAATAGACTTCCTCCTTTTTTGCTCATATAGTCGCTAGTAAAATTAAACCTGATTGAAACGCAAATTCAAAATTTTAACAAATTTAACAAATCGATTCCTATGTAGGAATCTACTTATTATCCATTAATCCCCTGCCGCTTTTCTTGACTGCACCCGTATCCTTAAGTTCTTTGGTGATAACATCAAGTATACCGTTTATAAATTGCCGGCTTTTGGGTGTGCTGTAGTTTTTGGCCAATTCGATATACTCGTTCATGGTGACCTTAACGGGTATATTCGGAAATTCGAGCAATTCAGCAATTGACATTTCCAGGATGATCCGGTCTGTCAGTGGCAAGCGGTCTACTTCCCAATTGCGGGTATTGTTAGCAATGAGTTCCTTGTGGTGATTATCCAGGGCTGCGCCTTTCTTGTAGAGTTTGTCAATAAACATTTTGTCTTCCTCCCAATTCACGGAAAGGGTATGAAGCGAAATAGGTTCTTTGACATTCCCGGAAAATCCTTTCAGTGTTTTCTCTACGAGTCCTTTTACAATTTCACGATCCTCAGCCCAGCGTAAAACCTCTTCTTCAAAATATTCATTGATGACGGATTTACCCAGAATGATCTTTTTGAAGAGATGGTTAATAAATTTTTTCTGATCTTCCGTAGTAGGACTTTTTTTATCGAGGTATACCAGATACTCATTGTCCTGCCGAATTACATCACGGAACCATACCTTTACCCGGTCGGTTTTATCCTGCCAGTGGCGTCCCAGCTTCAATGCATTTTTCTTTAGCTCCTCACTTTGACGAAGTGCCATGATCCAGGCGTTCTGAACAAAATTTTTGTGGCTTACCTTTTTATCCGCTTCAGCTACTTCTGCAAAAGCAGAAGCCAGACTAAGCGCGGAAATATAATGGTCATAGATCCTTTCCACTTCGCTGGTAAGATTCTTCAGAAAGAAATCTGTATCTTTTTTGGATTGGGTGCTGTAGAAATGGAAACAATCGTTAATTACTTTTTTGATTTTACCATCTTCGTGATCAACCGAGGTTTCTCCCTTTTGAAAGGCTTTTTCGAAAAGCTTTAAGGCAGTTTTTTTCTGAGCAGCAAGCGCGGTTTTGTCTTGTGTTTCCATGGAATTCAGGTCTACAGCAAACGCCTCACTGATTTTGTCCAGGCATAATTCATAGTTGGCATCTTTGCATTGCTGTAAGGCAAATAAACTTTGCATTACTTTTATTCGCAGGCTTCTCCGGTTGAGCATGGTAAAGAACGACTTCTGTTGTGAGTGACAAAAATAAAACATCCCGTCAGGTTCACCAACGGGATGCTTTAATTGTTAGCATAAACTTTATGCCAGGATAGGGCCTATCGTGACATTCTTATTTTGCCTATAGCGGCAATCCGGTTTTCGGCCAATTTTATAGCCGCCTCCTGCGGAGAGACTTTTTCAGATTCAGCATAATTCATGGTGTTCAGACAGGTAGTATAGATCTTTTCGGCCTGTTCAAGCACACGCTGACGATTGTAATGACCCAGGTGTTCATGATAAACATTCATCAAACCACCGGCATTGATCAGGAAGTCCGGGGCGTAGGTAATGCTACGGTCCACCAGCATATAGCCATGCTTGGTTTCATCTTTTAACTGGTTGTTGGCGGCTCCGGCAATAACATTACACTTCAAACGGGTGATTGTTTCATCATTTAGTGTAGCTCCCAGTGCGCATGGGGCATAAATGTCCATATCCAGGTCATAGATTTCGTTCTGACCAACAGCTTTAACACCACGCTGCTTTACGATCTCCTGTACTTTGGTTTCAGAGATGTCGGTGATATAGACCTGTGCTTTTTCTTTCACGAGCAGGTCAACCAGGTGCATACCTACCTGGCCTACACCCTGTACGCCAATTTTTTTTCCAGTGAGACTGTCATTACCGTAAACCTTTTTCACCGTGGCCTTCATACCCATGTAAACGCCATATGCAGTGACCGGAGAAGGGTCTCCACCACCGCCCATAGATTCGGGTAAGCCTGTCACATGATTCGTTTCCATATGGATATACTCCATGTCTGACGTTTTCATGTTTACATCTTCAGCCGTTATATACTTTCCGTTCAGGCTGTTAACAAACTTTCCAAAACGTCTTAAGAAAGCTTCGGTTTTCTGGGTAACAGCGTCACCGATTATTACCGCTTTACCACCACCCAGGTTGATACCACTGATCGCAGCCTTGAAGGTCATACCTCGTGACAAACGAAGCACATCCTGAAGGGCTTCCTGTTCTGAAGTATAATTCCACATGCGTGTTCCGCCCAGAGCCGGGCCCAATATGGTGTTGTGAATAGCGATAATGGCTTTCAATCCGGTTGCCTCATCGTTACAAAATACTACCTGCTCATGTCCCAATTGTGCCAGCGTTCCGAAGATTCCAGCGCGTTGTACTTTTTCCAGTTCTTTGATCTCCATCGGATTTACTTTACGTTTTGATTGTTGTAGTTTTGACCGCCTCCAATATCCATGTTCTTTCTGGCGGATGTGCAAAATTACGTAGTTTCAAACGTTTGCATGAACCATTAAAAGGATATTTCGTTTTATCGGGAGCCAGCCAAATTTTTATTCATGCGCGAACTGAAGTACCTCAATAAATACCTGTTAAAATACAAGTGGCATCTCCTTCTCGGAACGCTATTCGTTATCATCTCCAACATCTTTCAAATTGCACCCGCTGTACTTGTACGAGATTCAATTGATCTCGTAGTTGATAATTATGATGTGTATCAATCCATGAAAGGCACTGATCTTCAACCTGACTTTTTTAGTGTATTTGCATTCGGCATTTTGATTTATGCAGGATGGATTTTGGTTATGGCTTTATTACGAGGTGTATTTTTATACTTCGTAAGGCAAACGTTGATTGTTATGTCGCGATTGATCGAGTATGATTTGAAGAATGAGATCTTTGAACATTATCAAACCTTACCGTTGAGTTTTTATCGCAGAAACAATACAGGCGATCTGATGAACCGGATATCGGAAGACGTGGGAAGAGTGCGGATGTACCTGGGACCATCGATCATGTATGGTCTTACGCTCATTACTCTTTTTCTGATTTTAATTCCCTTTATGCTAAGTAAAAGTGTCACGCTCACTTTATATGCGCTTAGCCCATTACCGTTTTTGTCATTGAGTATTTTTATTGTTAATAATATAATTGAACGGAGAGCTGAGCAGATTCAAAAACATCAATCCAGGCTTTCAACTTTTGTTCAGGAGGCTTTCAGTGGCATTCGTGTACTGAAATCATTTAACCGTGAGAATGATTCGATAGCACGTTTTGAAAAGGAGAGCGATGACTACAAGAAACAATCACTGAAACTTACACGGATGCAATCCTTATTCTTCCCGATTATTATGGGGCTGGTTGGCATCAGTACAATCCTCACGGTGTATGCGGGAAGTTATGAGGTGATCAATGGAAATCTTACGTTCGGAAATATAGCTGAGTTCATCATTTATGTAAACCTGCTTACCTGGCCGGTTACGTCTTTGGGATGGACGAGCAGTCTGGTTCAACGCGCGGAGGCTTCACAGAAACGGATCAATGAATTTTTGAAGACCACAACCAATATCATTTCAGAGCAGAATATTGATCGTGAGATTCTGGGTAAAGTTGAATTTAAGAATGTAAGCTTCACGTATCCGGATACCGGAATAAAAGCCCTTAAGAATATTTCTTTTGTCATCAATCCCGGTGAGTCGCTGGCTATTATCGGTACAACCGGATCAGGTAAAAGCACGGTGTCAAACCTGGTTTCGAGGTTGTATGATGTCCGTGAAGGTCAGATCCTGATTGATGACGTGCCTATTCAGGATTATAATCTCACTTCATTGAGAAGCCAGATCGGTTATGTTCCGCAGGATGTCTTTTTATTCAGCGATACGATCATGAATAACATTGGCTTTGGTCTTCGGGATCAAGTTGAGGAGAAAGTGTTTCAGGCTGCAAAAGATGCTGACGTTTATCAGAACATCATGGAATTCCCACAGGGTTTTATGACGCGTGTAGGCGAGCGTGGTATAACGCTTTCAGGCGGTCAGAAGCAACGGGTATCCATTGCCCGGGCCATTGTCCGTGAACCGAAAATCCTGATGCTTGATGATGCCCTTTCAGCTGTTGATACGAAAACAGAGAATACTATCCTCAATAGTATGAAACGTATCATGCTCGACAGAACAACGATCATTATTTCGCACCGTGTATCTTCCGCCAAGCTGGCGCACAAAATTGTTGTGTTGATTGATGGATGTATTGCTGAAGTGGGCACACATGAAGAACTGCTGGAGAAAAATGGTTTGTACAAAGACCTCTATGAAAAGCAGGTACTGATGGATGAAGCTGAATCCGACTGAGGTAAACTAAAACCTGAATCGACCGCCAATACCACCAAGCGCCCGGATATGTGTGCGGTCAACGATTTCCAGAAATAGACTTAGTTCAGTGTATACAGTAAAGGGTGCATTCTCAAATGTATATTCAAGCCCACCAATAAAATCCGTACCGAGATCGATGTCAGTAACCTCATCGACAAAGTATTCATACGGTGTAGTCAGTGTACTGTAATAGTATGTAACTTCTGCCGTCTTGAATACCGCACCAACTCCCCAGTACCATTCGAGTGAGCCTTTCAGGTCAACCACCGGGATCGGATACTGCATTAACAGGCGACCAAACAGGTAGAGCGTCTGATCACGATCGGATTCACGATACCACATTTGTTCATACTTGTCTTTGGTTTCAAATGAACCCTTATAATAAGGTCCCAGCCAGTCATCAGGGATTGTGCCGATCCCAATTTCAAACGCTTTGTGATGTGTTGTGTAGTGCTTGAATGTAACACCCATAGGATCGATCAACCGTATTCCAACGGTATTGAATTTCTGCGCCAGCAATGATTCGCTAAGCAACAAAGCAAACAATATTACGAGGAGGTTCTTAATTGATTTCATGTATTCAAATTTAGAAAACGTACCGCAGACCGACACCACCTTCTACTCTTCTCCAGCCAGGGTCAAGAGAAACATCTACAAAATACTCCAGTTCCATGAATGCAGAAATAGGCAATTGAAAATAAGAGTATTCTATACCGATAACAGCCTGAGGGCCCTGCGTGAAACGGGATACCGTAAAATTTCCGGTAGTACTTTCGGGATCGGGATTAGTGGGCGTTGCAGGCTCTTCATAAAAGTAATCATATTGCAGACGCGTATTTTTCCACTCCCAACCCGCCCCGACATAAACCTGTAAACCGGTGGAAATCTTACTGGCATCGAAATGATAAAGCAACTTTACTTCTCCAATCAGATCAGATTTAACTTTGTGTGAAATGGGAGTTATTGTCGCACTGGTCTCCGCTACAGTATCCTGAATGTAGTCATAGAATTGTTCGCGGAAATAGCTATTGTAAAGACCACTGGCTGCTTTCCCAAAATCAACCACCAATCCAATATTTTTATCGGGATAGAATTTATACGTGATAGCAAATGGATCTCCAAGCTTAAGTCCTATTCCGTGATATGGATATTTACTATTCTGAAATACGGGGCAAACAATCTTAGCTTTACTTCCTTTTACCCGTGCGGCATTATTAAAACGATCGCGTGAGTATGAACTTTTGCCTCCATTTTGTGAACGCGATTTTTGCGCAAACACCGATGAGCTGAGCGCTAAAAACAAGAAAACGAAATGGATTTTTTTAAAATACATTGCAGGCAAATATAAGGCTTTTGCCCGGCACGGTTGCTTCTAAGGGGTTTATTGACCGAGGTCAACTTCAAACAAACTCTTTATACTGCATTTTATGGAGTTGAGCGTAATACCCTTCCTGTAGTAAGAGCTCATCGTGGCGACCCGCTTCTTTTATTTCGCCATGATCCATAACAATGATCTTGTCTGCCTTTTGAATAGTAGATAGCCTGTGAGCGATAACAATGGATGTTCTGCCATTCATCATCTTCAAAATTGCCTGTTGAATCATTTCTTCGGTTTCAGAATCAACAGATGATGTGGCCTCATCCAACACCAGGATCTTGGGATCAAATACCATGGCACGAATGAAAGAGATCAACTGACGCTGCCCGACTGAAAGCGTTGCACCCCGTTCCATCACATTATACGAAAGTTTGCCCGGCAGACGCTCAATGAATTTTCGTGCGCCAACCAGATCGGCAGCATGCCAGACCATTTCTTTTGTCACCTCCGGATTGCCCAGCGTAATGTTGTTCAGTATCGTATCAGAAAAAAGAAATACGTCCTGTAAAACGACACCGATGTTTTTTCGGAGCTGCCCTAATTCATATGATTTGATATCCATTCCATCGATTTGAATGGAGCCGCGATTTATCTCATAGAAACGATTTAACAAATTAACGATGGATGATTTCCCCGCACCGGTTGCTCCCACCAACGCGATGGTCTCACCGGGTCGTATAGAAATGTTAATATCTTTCAGAACATAGTTCTCATCATTGTATGCAAACCAAACATGATCAAATTTTACTTCTCCCTGAAGGTAAGGAGATGTGTGAGTTCCATTCTGCTGTACATGCTCCTGCTCATCCAACAGATTCATGATGCGAGATGAACTTACAATACCCATCTGCAGGGTGTTGTATCGGTCAGCGATCATCCGGATCGGTCTGAAGAACATCTGAATGTACATGATAAAGGCAATGAGCTTGCCGATGGTTATACCGGTCTCTTCGTAATTGATTACGCCCTTCGCTCCGTACCACACCAGTAATCCTATTCCGGCAGCGGCAATAATTTCGGCTACGGGATAGTAAACTGAATAATATAATACAGAGCGGAGATTGGCCTGCTTGTGTTCTTCATTGATCTCCCTGAACTTTTCAAATTCCCGTTTTTCACTTCCGAAAATCTGAACGATGTTCATCCCGGTAATGTGTTCCTGGACAAAAGTATTCAGGTTTGCTACTGCATTGCGAACATCGTTGAAGGCTACTTTTATTTTTTCCTTGAACACATAGGTGCTGATCAGCAATAATGGCAGCGTAGACAAACTCAGCAGGGCAAGTCGCCAGTCCTGGTAGAACATGAACGCCAGAATGAATACGATCTGTAGCAGGTCACCTGCCATGGCCGCGAGCCCTTCACTAAATACATCAGCCAAGGTCTCAACGTCAGAGATGGTTCGGGTGACCAACCGGCCTATGGGAGTTTTATCAAAAAACTTCAGCCGCAGATTAACTACATGTTGAAATAATTTTGTGCGAATGTCACGGATCACCTGCTGACCAAGCCATCCGGAAAGGTAGGTGTGTACATATTGCGCGATTGACTGTACGATCAGGAGCACGACCAGTATCATCATCATGGTGGTCATACCATCGTAATCACCCGCAGCAACATCTTCATCCAGGGTATATTGAATGATGATCGGCCGGGTTGGCGTCAGAATACCTAAAACAATCGTCAGAACAATAACACTGATGAAGCGGCCATTGTAAGGTTTTACAAACCGCATCAACCGTCTGAGTACAGACCAATCAATAATATTGCCGCTGCTTACTTTTTCTTTCTCCAAGGTGGGTGGATCTGTTACAGTTGATTATAGGGGTTAACGTCATCAAAACGTTTGTGGATTGCTTCTGGTTTTAGAGCTCTGCAATTTTTAATTTTTAGGCTTGTGCCTGATAATACAACACGCTGGAGTTTTCTTCCCTCAACGTTTTCGTAGCTACCCGCTGGATATCTTCAAGTGATACCTGATTTACTTTTTCGCCTTCCAGATTAACCAGGTTAGCATCACCGGATAATTTGGAGAATGCCAGATTCATAGCCCGGTTCAATACCTCAACTTCACCAAACTCCAGTGTGGCTTCGGCCTGATTTTTTACTTTTTCCAATTCATCAGCCTCCGCTCCTTCGGCAACGATCTGCCCGATCAATTGGTTTACTTCATGTTCTGCATTTTCCAGACTAATACCTTCTTTCACACGACCACTGACAACGAGAAGACCGGGATCAATGGTTCCCATTACAAAGGAGGATATAGAAGTAAAAATTTCTTTCTTCTTTACCAGTTCACTGTATAGCCGGCTGGATTGTCCACGGCTTAAGATATCACTCAGCAAATCGGTAGCGTAGTAATCTTCATGGAACCTACCCGGCATATGCCACGTCTTATACAAAGCATTGGCGGGTACTTTCGCCTCCACGCATGAAAAATTCTTTTGTGTTTGCCCGGGTTCAGCTGAAAGTTTTCGGGGTTTAATGTGGCCGGAAGGTATCGGACCAAACCATTTTTCAGCTAAAGTCCTTACCTGTTTTACCGTAACACCACCTGCTACAACCAGTATAGCATTGTTGGGCAGGTAATGGCTGAAGAAAAAATTTCGCACATCCTCCTGTGTGGCATTTTCAATGTGACTTATTTCCTTACCAATCGTTGCCCATTGATACGGATGTACTTTGTATGCCAGTGGTCTGAGCTTAAGCCAGACATCTCCGTAGGGCTGATTCAGGTAGCGTTGTTTAAATTCTTCAATCACCACTTTACGTTGTACTTCCAGCACTTTGGGATCAAATGACAGACTCATCATCCGATCACTCTCCAACCAAAACCCTGTTTCGAGGTTTGCTGCCGGAACAGTGAGGTAATAGTTGGTGATATCGGTATTGGTAAACGCATTGTTTTCCCCTCCCACACGTTGAAGGGGTTCATCGTAACTGGGGATATTCACCGACCCACCAAACATGAGATGCTCAAAGAGATGAGCAAAGCCGGTTTTATGAGGTTGCTCATCACGTGAACCTACATCATATAAAAGATTCAGAACAGCGATCTGAACCGTGGGATCTTCATGAACAATTACGCGGAGGCCATTGTCCAATGTGAATTCGGAAAAATTAATCATGCGAGGTCAAAAGTAATAAGTTGATGCATGCCAATGAACAATTGACAAAAAAACTCTTCGTTTTGTTCAACTCACTGTTGAGTTTGTAACTTCTCCGTTTACGTGTATGAGACTTTTCGGGGGAATGGGTAAGCAAATGATAAACGATGAACCGATTTCAAATTGAGATTTAGCTTCTACGTAGCCACCTAATTTGGTAACGGATTCTTTCAGGATGTACAGTCCAAGTCCTGAACCCTGAGCTTCTTCGGTAGCCCGGTAGAACATATTAAAAATGTGATGAACATGTTGTTCTTCAATTCCGCGCCCATTGTCTTCCACCGTAAGTATATAATGCGTAAGTGTACCAGCCAGTGTGATTTTTACAAAGGGTTTCCGCTTGCCATCCCGGAAGTGAAATTTTATAGCATTTGAAATCAGATTATTCAGAATGATCTTTAATCGCGTCACATCGGTTATCATGGGTTGAAGCAGGTCATCTTCAATGTGAAATTCAATTTCATTAAAATGAGGCGAATATTGATGATCCAGAAGAAGGTTTTGGGCAAAAGACGTGAAGGAGCAATACTCCCATTTGATGGGAAGTCGCGTGTTACGTGAATAGCTCACGACTTCTTCGATGAACTCTTCCAGCTTGCGTACACTTCGTTCCATCATTTTCAGATACTGTTCGTGACTTTCTGCCGAAGCATCCATTCGGGCAACATTGATCAACCCCAGAATAGATTTTAACGGAGCACTGAGATCATGAGAGGCACTGTATACAAAGCGGTCGAGTTCGGTATTCCGGATCTGCAGTTCTTCATTCGCCATTTTCAGATCATGCGTTCTTTCTTCTACCAGGTTTTGCAGGTATTCTCTTCGCTGTTTCAAAATATGTGAACTGATCAGATAGGAAGCCCACGCAATAACAACCACTCCGAGCATTACCAGCAGCGCGAACTGGGGTGTTTGCCAAAACGGCTTATCAACAGAGACATGCATCGAAAGATTGTCGCTCCAGCCTAAGCCCGTATTTTTTTTGGATCTTACCTGAACCACGTGATCTCCGGATGGCAGGTCTGACAGACTTAACTCATGATTCACAAGCGTGCGCCAGACGCTGTCTTTGTTCTCTATCCGCCACTGCATGTTGATTTTGTTTTCGGGGAAAGTGATAGTGGCGAATCTCAGGTTAATAAAACTTCCGTGGGGAACATGAAGGCCATTCATGAACCTTTGGCGCTCACCATCAACAGACGCTTCTACACAAAACGGCCTGGGTGTTTGTTTGTCAGTCATTATTGTTTCTGAGGAAACACCAAGACCATAGGATGTGCCAATCCATAACCTTTCACGACTGTCGATAAATATACCGTGTGCTGTAATGGTGTTGGAAGGTAGCCCAGCGTTCTCATCATACGTCCAGAAGTCACCGGTTACCGGATCATAACGGAACAATCCAAACGAATTTGAAAAAAGGATATTCCGGTCGTTCAAAATTTCTACTGAACTCACCGCTGAAGTTGTGAAGGGTTCTCCCAGATCAACACGACTTATTGTTTTATGATCGTAACGGAGAAGACCTTCTGTAGAAGCCATCCACAGGATATCATTCTCCTGTACCACCAGGTCAACAATATTGAAATCAGACTGTGTCTTAAAATTAATCGGAAGGCTGATATTGTTGAATTCAGTTTCATGCGGTCGTTTTAGAAATAAATATCCATTGATGCCATTCGCGGCAGCATAGACGCCTTTCTTGCCTTCACGAACAACATTGATTTCACTTTGATTGGCAATAGGTACCTTGTGATATTCTACTTTTAAATCTTCTGAAATGGTGATCAGGTTTTTATTTTGCGCCTGACTGATCCACAAACTCTCTCCGCTGTCCATAAATAAATCGCGCACAAAGTCACCTTCATCGGCAAAGTTCCAACGTTGTTTGAGCTTATCGTTTTCGAACAGGAGTACTTCATAGGTTGAGCTTGCCCATAGCCCACGTTTGCCATAATGCAACGACTGAAAATAACTGGTGGGGTCGTTGTAGATCACCTTACTTTCACCTGGCCCTTTTGTGGTAATTCCACTTAGCTCAACCAGGGTTTCTTTTGAACAGTAATAGATATGATCTTTTTGTGGATTGTATGCTATCCCTTCGATAAAATGTGTTGATGAGAATGGGTCTGCAATAATGAACTGATTCTGTTGCGCCATGATAAGACCTTTATCAGTGGCCATCCAAAAGTCGTCTTCATAGCTGAAGTAAAAAGAATTGATTCCCTTAAATGAGTAGGGAAGGGCTTCGAAATTTTTGTTGGAAGGTATCCTGAACAGGTTGTCGTCAAACGTGCCAACCCATAATGTAGAATCCTTCGTGAACTGCAGGTAGGACGCGTTCGGAAGAGGGAATGCATTTTTGAAACCATGGATAGCACCATCCTTAAAGTAAATTTCCTGCACACCCTGTCCCGATGCAATCCACGCTTTACCATAGTTGAAAATGGCATGGCTTACATTATTTATCGGGACAGGAGAGTTGTATTTGACGGGATCAAAACGTGAAGTCTTTGGATCAAAGCGGAAAAATTTTCCTGCATATGATACGGCATACAACCGGTGGTCATCATCTTCAAAGAAACTGAATGACCGGATAAAAACCTGAGAACGGTTTTCAACACCAAGGTCGAAACGTTCAATTGACTTTCCATTGAAACGAACTGCACTTTGGGGTTCGGCAAGCCAGAGATTACCCTGGTGATCCTCGTATATGGATTTGGGATACCCAATAGTAGAATCAGTCTGTACGCGTGTCCCGCTTATCACGGAACGAAATATTACCGTGTCAACCTGATTTTGTATTTCAATAAGATCAAGGTCACCAATCGCAAACAGCCGCCCATCACGGGTACGAAAAAGTGATTTAGCGTATTGACTGTGCAACGCTGATTTATAGGTTGTAAAGCGCAGGCCGTCATATTTCACCAGACCATCATCCGTGGCAATCCAAAGGAATCCTAATGAATCCTGAGAAATAGCTTTTACTACATCGCTTGGTAAACCTTGTTCTACACGGTACTGACGAAAGCGATATTGCTGTGCCTGAATGTTATTTGCAAACAACGAACTCAAAAAGATCAGCACAATAAACCGTAAAGCCATAGGCATCAGAGAACTTTGGAGAGAAGTTAAAGAGTTTTTGAGCACAAACAAAAGGAACATTTTTTCATAAACTCAGTTCAAAAACAGAAGTCAAAAACTCGATTAACTTTGCGGCACATCTTAACTCAACGTCATGGACTTCAACCGCAAACAATGCTCAGATGATGATTTGAAATTGCTCTATGAAGCACTTTTACTTCCGCGCATGATTGAAGAAAAGATGTTGATTCTTCTTCGGCAAAATAAAATCAGCAAATGGTTCAGTGGTATCGGCCAGGAAGCTATTGCCGTTGGCGTAACACAGGCACTTGATAGCGATGAATACATTTTGCCGATGCACCGTAACCTCGGTGTTTTTACAAGCCGCAACATGCCATTGGAAAAATTATTTGCGCAATGGCAGGGTACGCTGATGGGATACACCAAAGGCCGTGATCGTTCATTTCATTTCGGCTCAAATGATCATCACATTGTAGGTATGATCTCTCACCTGGGTCCGCAGAATGGAGTAGCCGATGGCATTGCGCTGGCCAGTGTTTTGAAAAATGAAAACAAGGTAACAGCCGTGTTCAATGGTGATGGCGGAACAAGTGAAGGAGATTTTCATGAAGCGATAAATGTGGCCGCTGTCTGGGATCTTCCGGTGATATTCATCATAGAGAACAACGGTTATGGATTATCAACACCCAGTCAGGAACAATTCCGATGCAAAAGTTTTGTTGATAAAGCCATCGGTTATGGTATTGAAGGCATTCAGGTAGATGGTAATAATATTCTGGAGGTATACAATGTGGTTAAACAGATAGCCACTGACATACGGAAAAATCCCAGACCTATTTTGCTGGAGTGTATGACCTTTCGTATGCGAGGACATGAAGAAGCATCCGGGACCAAATATGTTCCGAAAGAATTGATGGATACCTGGGCTAAAAAAGATCCGGTAGAGAATTATGAAAAATACCTGATTGAAAATAAGGTCATCGATCCCAAATACATTGACACATTACGGAAAGAGATAAAGAAAAAGATTGAAAGCGGATTAGACATTGCTTTTCAGGAAACGTATCCTCAGGCCAATACAACAGAAGAACTGGATGATATGTTTGCCCCGCATGCATCGGTGCCTGTGAAGCATGTGTCGGACAAAAAATCCGAGAAACGTTTTATTGATGCGATCAGCGATGGGCTTAGGCAAAGCATGGAGCGTTTTGATAACCTGGTATTGATGGGACAAGACATTGCGGAGTACGGAGGGGTGTTTAAGATCACTGAAGGTTTTGTTGAAAAATTTGGCAGATCACGGGTTCGCAATACTCCCATATGTGAAGCAGCAATTGTCGGGGCAAGCCTTGGCTTGTCTGTGAAGGGAATGAAGTCCATGGTTGAAATGCAATTCGCTGATTTTGTTTCAGAGGGATTCAATCAGATTGTAAATAACCTCGCTAAAGTTCATTGGCGCTGGGGACAAAATGCGGATGTGGTTGTGCGCATGCCAACCGGAGCAGGAACAGCCGCAGGGCCTTTTCACTCGCAGAGTAATGAGGCCTGGTTTTTTCATACACCCGGATTGAAAGTGGTATATCCTTCCAATCCGTACGATGCAAAAGGTTTGTTATGCGCAGCCATTGAAGACCCTAATCCGGTGATGTACTTTGAACATAAACTGATGTATCGTACGCTTAAGGATTTTATTCCTGATGATTACTATACCCTGGAGATCGGTAAAGCAAAACTGCTTCGTGAAGGATCTGATGTTTCTATTATTACCTACGGTATGGGTGTTCATTGGGCGGATGAAGTACTTTCATCTATGCCAGATGTAAGGGCCGACTTGCTTGATTTACGAACCCTTTTACCCTGGGATAAGGAAGCTGTGCACGAATCGGTGCTGAAGACAAATCGTGTTTTGATACTGCATGAAGATACACTAACCGGTGGCGTTGGTGCAGAGATAGGCGCATGGATCAGTGAGCACTGTTTTGAACATCTGGATGCTCCGGTTATACGGGTGGCCAGCCTGGATACAGCTATACCCTTTGCGCCAACACTGGAGGCTAATTTCCTCCCCAAAGAGAGACTGAAAACCAAACTTGCAGAGCTTTTGAAATACTGAAGTTTGCGCTATGATCCTAACGGGATTATACCCTGTCAGGGGCAGGATATTGGTAGTAAGTACAGATAGATGGTTAAAAGAGTCCTTCAAAGACGAAACATGGGTGTGTTCTTCCAGGACAATAAAATTTCATATCTTAGCCTGTTTCTATCACCATTTTTTGAGCAAAGCAGCATCATATACCGCAGCCTATTTTTTTAGCTCATGGAAATTACCTGGGCTTATTATCCTTATTCTGTTCCTGTCTGTTTCGGCTCAGGCACAAAATACAAAGGGTGATCGTGCTGAGCGTGCGGGTAGTAGTTCCAAACGTGAAAATCGCTTCACCTCACCGTTCAAGAAGAAAAAAAAGAAAGGAGCAGCATCGTATAATCGTGCTCAGGCCAGAGGCTCATCGCGGGCAAACAGTGCCCGTAAACCTGCTAAGGCAGGAAAGGCATCCCAAAAGATATACTCCCAAAAAACTGTATTCACCCATAATAATTCTTCAAAGCCGCGTGATTCAGAAAAGGCTTACAGAGGCAGAGCCCCGGGTACCCGTGTTTCTGTCCGGAGCAGTTCCGGAAAAAACAGAAATGTGTATCCGCAGTTTGGAAGGTATGGACGAAATGCTTCTCAGCCCAGAGATGTTCAACGACCTGTATCGAACAAGTCCACGCTTGCCAGGCTGAATAAATTACAAGGCGACCCGCAGTCATCACCACCACGAAAGAAAAAGAAAGTGGTGCCCAGATCAGCATCCAGATCATATACTGCTCGAAAAAGTATTAATGTATACGCCAATTTTGCCCGGCCAAAACGAAAGTCAGGTGATCAGCCTGTTACCCGGGACATTGCAGGGCGCAAGCTGCGTACAAAAAATTATGAAACTCCAAGACGCGAAGTAATTGCTCCGACCACTACTCCTTACTATGGCCGCAAGCGTGTGGGTGACAGACCCTATAAAGGACGGGCGAGTGGTAATTATCGTTCGGCTACAAGAACAGGTCAGCGTGCCTGGACAGGAGATATTGCCCGCAGAAGAGTTCGGGGCAGAAACTTTTCGAGTAAGAAAGAAATAGAGAGTACTACAAACCTGGGTTTGCCCAAACGTAAAGTTCGTGATCGTTATGGTGATCGTCCGTATACAGGAAGAGCTGGAGGAGGTTTTAGATCCGCCTCTCAACCGGGTGAGAAAAGAACAGGAAAAGGTGCTTTACCTCCACGAGTTCCGGGAATAGGTGCAAACGGAGTAAATTATCAGGGACGTCTGAAGGCTGGTAAACCTCTTAAAGGAGGAGGCAGTCGCAGTGGAAGAGCTTGGAATAATAAAGGTGTTCCGGTTCCGGTTCGTACTCCGCTTAATGGCAGACAGGCTGCAAGTTTTCAGGGAAATATAAAAGGATCGAAACCACTCAAAGGTGGAGGCAGTCGTAGCGGCAGGGGGTGGAATAATAAGGGAACTCCAATTCCGGTTCGTACACCATTGAACGGAAGACAAGCTGCAAGCTTCCAGGGAAATATAAAAGGATCAAGACCTCTTAAGGGTGGAGGAAGTGTCAGTGGAAGGGCATGGAATAATAAAGGCAATGCTATTCCGGTTCGGACGCCACGGGTAACTCCAAACTGGGAGAGGAAACGGTTCGAGCCACGTCCCGCTATGCAAAATCAGGGAGAGGAATTTACGGGTGTCATCAAGTCACAAAGACCATTGAAAGGTGGTGGAAGTGTCAGTGGTAAACTTTGGAATAATAAAGAAAAAGCTATCCCGGTTCGGACGCCTAAAATTGTTCCTGCCTGGGATAAGAAACAGATTGACAATCGACCTCCCATGAAAAATCAGGGAGAGGAATTTACAGGTTATATAAGAAGACCACGGTTTTGGAAAGATTATATCAAGCACCCTAACTCGCATGAGGCCTCGTTAAAAAAGAAGAGACCAACGGATGGAACATTCAGAGCAGGAGGACTTCAGGTACCGGTAAGGCAGCGGGATTATGTAAGAAATAAAAACACAGCCGAGGAAGCTTTACCAAAACAGAAACCAACAGAAGGAACGTATCAAACCGGTGAGTTGCAAATTAAGATGAAGCAACGCGAGGTAGGTTATCGGAAAAATGCACCCGAAGGAGCACTCCCTGGAATAAAACCTTCAAAGGAAACCGTCAAGGCCAGTCAGTATGCCCGCGGTGTTCGAAGAACGTGGGATTATGTTCACAATCCCAGCAGTTCAGATGAAGCCTTGAAGGTGCGTGAACCAGGCAAGGCATTTGGCCGCTCAACGGATTATCAGGGCAACATCAAAATGCAAAAGTTCAGACTTTTTGAGAAGAACAGGGAGCTGCATCCCGATGCAAAGTTTGTCAAGACCAATAAAAATAATGTTGATGGAGAGCGTGATATTTTCACAAACTTCAAATTGTGGTGGGCACGATTATTTAAGAAGCAGGAGAATCAGCCTGATCACCTGAAAGAAAAGGGGCCGAAGCCTCGTTATGACAAAGGTGAAGATGGGTTGTGGTATGAATAAGGCAAATTAATGAACTGGAGAGTTTTAAATTCAGAAGGGCAGTTGGATCTGATCCGCGAAGAATCGAAAGAAAGCCCCATACTTATATTTAAACACAGCACACGGTGCTCCATTAGTAGGACTGTTCTTGACAGGTTGGAAAGAAACTGGAATATGAACGAGATGGATCATGTGAAAACGTATTTTCTCGACCTTATCTCATACAGGTCAATTTCAAATGGCATTGCCGACCTGTTTGATGTAGAACATGAATCACCTCAGGTATTGATAATTCAAAATGGAAAGGCAACGCTTACCAAAACACATCTGGCCATCGACTATGCCAGTTTTCGTGATGCCCTTAAAAATTAAAAACCACGTTCTGCTTTACTGAATCAGACAAGCTCAGTGCCACCGGACAGGTAAGGGCTGCTCTTTTAAGCTTTTCCTTTTGAATATCGGTTGCCTGAAGGTTTTCCAGGGTGAAGGATATTTGGATTTCGGCAATTTTTCTGGGATTCGCAGCCATGATTTTGACGATTTCTGACTTCATACCACTGATGTCGATACCCTCCCGTTCGGCTAGCATTCCCATTAACGTCATCATACAACTGTTTAATGAAGCACACGTCAAATCAGTAGGGCTAAACGCTTCTCCCCGTCCATTATTATCCGGAGGGGCGTCCGTAATGACTTTATGCCCGGATTTAAGGTGATGTACCTCCGTTCGAAGGCCTCCCAAATATGTTCCCTTCATTGAAACCATCTGTAATAACTTAAGGTTTGTATTTTGCAGTCGACTTTAAAACTATAAATTTAGCGGTAAGAATTGGTCTGGATGCAGCGCCTCGATAAATTCCTTCTATTTACGTTTCTCCTCATGGGCTTTGTTTGCAAGGTTTCCGCGCAAACTCAGGATAGCTATGATTACGAATCTGAATTTGTATGGGGTATAAACAAAAATACTTCGGGTGGATTGATAGGCGGTTTTGTCTTTAAAAAAGCCAGAAAACTCAGTGAACGAATGCTGGAAACGTATGGTCTGGAGATCATGAATGTCAAGCATCCAATGGAAGTAAGAAGAAACTCTTTCTCTGGTAACTTTTACATTTTTGGAAAATCCAATTACCTCTATGCCCTGCGGCTACAATATGGCCGGGATCTAATCCTGTTCAAAAAAGCTCCTCAGCAGGGTGCTGAAATAAAAGCGGTGTTTGCAGCTGGCCCCAGCATTGGTATCGTTGCGCCCTATTATGTTGAATATTCAGTTGATGCTAATGGACCTACCGTAAGTGCTCCCTATGATCCGAACGATCCCAATATTAAAAATGGTGAGATAACCGGTACCGGCAGATTATTTCAAGGTATAGGTGATTCAAAAATTGTTCTTGGCGGAAATTTTAAAGCTGCTCTGAATTTTGAAGTAGGAACAATTAAAAGCCAGGTAACAGGCTTTGAAACCGGATTCTTAATTGATGCTTATACACAGACCATTGAAATGGTGCCTACAGCAAAAAACTATTCAGTTTATCCAACGCTTTTCATAACGTTGTTCTACGGAAGCAGAAAGTAATTGCTACAAGTTTGTTTCTACGTCTGCTTCATTCATTTCTTAACCTCTAAAGTATCCTATGCAGCGTTTAGCAATTCATCCGAATGGTCCGGTATTTTCAAGAATTATAACCGGAGCGTGGAGGTGGCAACTGGAGGAGAGTCAGGTAGAACGGCTCATTCAATGTTCGCTGGATTGCGGCATGACCACTTTTGATCATGCAGATATTTATGGCGACCATAGTAACGAGGAAATTTTTGGTAACGTGCTGCGGAAGAACTCTTCCTTACGTAATCAAATGGAGATTGTAACCAAGTGTGGTATCAAGTTTCCATCAGCAAAGCGCCCTGCGTCATGGGTAAAGCACTATGACACATCCAAAGCTCATATTGTAGGGTCTGCTGAGAATTCCCTGAAAATGCTGGGTACCGACCGGATTGACCTCCTGCTTATTCACAGACCTGATCCGTTGCTCGATCCGCAGGAAGTAGCCGAAGCGTTCAACCTCTTGAAGAAAAATGGTAAAGTATTGCACTTTGGTGTTTCAAATTTTACATCAGCACAATTTGAAATGCTGCAGCGTTATCTGGACTTTCCATTGGTAACAAATCAGATCGAGGTCTCACTTACCCATCATGCATCTCTTTTTGATGGCACAATAGATACTCTGATGAAGCTCCGTGTGTCACCGATGGCGTGGTCACCTTTGGGTGGAGGAAGTCTGATGTCTGATCAATCTCAGCATGCGTTTAGGAAATCAACGCAATATCAGGCTACTTCTGCTCAGATGGCATTGGCGTGGTTGTTAAAACATCCTTCCCGAATTTTTCCGGTTATTGGAACCACAAAACCTGACCGGATTATAGAAAGTGCCAGGGCTTTGAATATTGATCTTGATGTTCAGGATTGGTTTGAAATGCTGAAGCTTGTTCAGGGAAAGGAAATGCCTTAGTTTTTTGAATTGCGTTTCGTTAAACAGGAGGATAATTTTTTCATGTTGCCAGAAACCAACCTTCGATCATTTTTGTATCCATCTATTGTAAAAGTATTTCATGGCTAAAGCAGCATCAGGAAAAGCAAGGGACTTCACAGGACACGATTCCATTGAAGTGATAGGGGCGCGTGAGCATAACCTGAAAAACATCAGCATCAGTTTTCCCCGCAACAAACTTGTGGTGATCACCGGCATTAGTGGTAGCGGAAAATCATCACTGGCCTTTGATACCATTTATGCAGAAGGTCAGCGCAGGTATATGGAAAGCTTTTCCGCCTATGCCCGAAGCTTCATCGGAAGCCTGGAACGACCGGATGTCGACAAGATTAATGGCCTCAGCCCGGTCATCTCTATTGAACAAAAGACCACTTCGCGCAATCCACGTTCTACCGTAGGCACGGTTACCGAGATATATGATTTCATGCGTTTGCTTTTTGCCCGCGCAGGCGAAGCGTTCTCTTATTTATCGGGCGACCGGATGGTTCGTCAATCAGAGGATCAGATTCTGGATACCATCCTGCAGAATTTCAAAGGCAAAAAACTGATCCTTCTTTCTCCTGTCATCAAAGGAAGGAAAGGTCACTATCGTGAGCTCTTTCAACAGATCCGGAAATCAGGTTACACTAAAGTACGGGTTGATGGTGAGCTGTTGGACATTACCGCAAAGATGCAGGTTGATCGCTACAAGATTCACGATATCGAAATTGTAATGGATCGCATTGTAGCGGACGTAAAGGATCGGGTAAGGATCGGACAGTCCATTTCAAAATCATTGAAAGAAGGAAACGGTGTGATGATGATTCAGGAGGAGAATGGAAAGGTCCATCACTTTTCGAAATTTCTCATGGATCCTAAAACCGGATTGTCGTATGATGAACCTGCGCCAAATACGTTTTCATTCAATTCACCTTACGGTGCCTGCCCTACCTGTTCGGGTTTAGGAGTAATTGAA
Source organism: Ohtaekwangia sp. (assembly GCA_036503775.1). Classification (GTDB taxonomy): domain Bacteria; phylum Bacteroidota; class Bacteroidia; order Cytophagales; family Cyclobacteriaceae; genus Ohtaekwangia. The sequence goes on along the minus strand of DASXWH010000206.1, from coordinate 25,126 downwards.
GAGATCACGGAAGAGTCTATCATACCGGATAAAAAACTCAGCATTAGTCGGGGAGGGATTTTGCCCCTGGGAGAATACCGTGATATATGGATATTCAAAAAAGTTGAAGCCATTCTCAAGCGATACAAACTAACGCTCACAACACCCATTAAGGAAATCCCCAAAGATGTGTTGAAAGTATTGCTCTATGGTGATGATGTTCCGGTAGCAGTTGCTTCGGTAAAGTATCCTGGAACGGAATGGAATACACGCTTTGAAGGCATTATAAATTTCCTGGAGAAACAACGTGATGAAGGTTCTGAGGCCATAAAGAAATGGGTTGAAGATTTCACGGTCATAAAAAAATGCCCGGAGTGCAATGGTGCGCGATTGAAAAAAGAATCACTGCATTTTAAGATTGACAATACCAACATAGCGGAGCTGGCACAACTTGACATTAAAGCGTTGGCTAAATGGTTTGAAAGGCTGGAAGAAAGATTAAACGAGAAGCAACGTGTTATTGCTACGGAAGTTTCCAAAGAGATTCGTAAACGCATTGGTTTTTTGCTGGATGTAGGATTGGATTATCTGAATCTGAACCGCCCCATTCGCACATTAAGCGGAGGAGAGTCACAACGAATACGATTAGCCACACAGATCGGAACTCAACTGGTGGGTGTATTGTATATTCTGGATGAGCCGAGTATTGGTCTACATGCCCGTGACAATGTAAAACTGATAAAGGCGTTGAAAGATCTTCGGGATATCGGAAACAGTGTAGTGGTAGTTGAGCATGATAAAGATATGATGCTCGAGTCTGATTACATTTTAGATATAGGACCCGGAGCCGGGCGTCATGGCGGGCATGTTGTGGCGGAAGGAGACCCTCAAAAATTTTTAGCTACCAACAGTACTACGGCCCAGTATCTCAGTGGCAAAATCGGAATTAATTTTTCAGCGGAACGGAGAAAGGGAAAAGACGAGAAGATAATCCTGGCCGGAGCTTCCGGAAATAATCTTAAGGATGTCACATTGGAAATACCCCTTGGTACATTAACGTGCATCACCGGTGTTTCCGGGAGCGGGAAGTCAACATTGATTCATGAAACACTATTTCCTATACTCAATCGTCATTTTTATAACTCCAGAACAGAACCTTTAGCCTTCCAAAAGGTTGAGGGTCTTGAACACATTGATAAAGTAATCGAGGTGGATCAATCTCCCATTGGAAGGACACCACGGTCTAATCCGGCAACCTATACCGGAGTGTTCGGTGATATTCGTGATTTGTTTGCGCAGATGCCTGAAGCTAAAATCCGGGGATATAAAACGGGGCGCTTCTCTTTTAATGTTAAAGGAGGACGCTGCGAAACCTGTGAAGGAGCTGGTCTGCGATTAATTGAAATGGAGTTTCTTCCGGATGTGCATGTGCTGTGCGAGACGTGTAAAGGGAAACGCTATAACCGCGAAACGCTGGAGGTCCGCTTTAAAGGTAAGTCCATTAGTGATGTTCTGGACATGACGGTTGAAGAAGCCGTAACGTTTTTTGAAAATCAACCGAAGATTCTGAGGAAGATCCAAACTTTAAGTGAGGTTGGTCTCGGATACATATCGCTTGGGCAACATGCCACAACACTTTCGGGTGGTGAAGCGCAGCGGGTAAAACTGGCAACAGAACTTTCAAAACGCGACACCGGTAAAACATTTTACATCCTGGATGAACCCACTACAGGATTGCATTTTCAGGATATTTCCCATCTGCTGGATGTTCTGCAAAAACTGGTCAATAAAGGAAACACAGTACTGGTCATTGAACACAATATGGATGTGATCAAGTCCTCTGATTTCATTGTTGATCTCGGACCTGAAGGTGGTGAAAAGGGGGGAAGAATTATTGCTAAGGGTACCCCTGAAGTAGTAGCCCGGAATCCCGCCAGCTACACGGGCAAATTTTTACAACAGGAGTTGAACTGGTAAGGGCGAGTTGTAGCTTGCAAGCCTAAAACTTAATTATGAACGTTCAATTGCGATCATATCTTTTCGGAGTGATTTTTCTTGCGGTAGGTTTATTTCAGGTTTATCAGAAAGATTACCTGGAGGCATCCCTTTACTTACTGGCTGGATTATCATTTATAGCGAATACATTAACGAGTGAGCCTAAGCTTGCCACTGCCAAAAAAGCCCTTGTGGTGATCACCTGGATATTGATCATTACAACTGCACTTGTTTTCCTGTACGTGCTTCAATTCAAATACCTGTAGCCATCCAAATAATTTAAATCTATCCACTATTCTGAATTCTTTAATATTGAATTTTGGGAATGAATGGTTAACAAGCATCGACTATATTGGAGTTTGCAGATTGGGGGATGGTTGTTGTACGCAATCATTCAGATCGTGTTCAGTATTGTCGCTTCGGATAGTGTAACGGTAAGAAGAGTTATCTTTTTGTTGATCGAGGCACTTCTTTGTCTGGGGATAACACACCTTTTCCGTATTCTGATGAACCGGTGGAGGTGGCTTCATCTTTCTCTTCCGAGGCTTATCCCAGCGGCATTGGTGGCTGTCATGGTAATGGGGGTGATTGTGTATTTCCTCCGTATTCCGGTTAATGTTATTCTGGGCAGACTCTTTGATCCAATCATTGCTTTTGATCCGGCACAGATTCTTGGACAATCATCATTTTATGCGATTGTCTTCTTTCTATGGACCGTGTTTTATTTCACCTATCATTATTTTGACCGGTATAACAAATCATTGAAGTATGAAGCTTCCATGATTGAGATTGAACTGAACAATCTCAAGTCACAGCTCAACCCGCATTTTATTTTCAATGCCCTGAACAGTATCCGGGCGCTGGTAGATGAAAACCCATCCAAATCCAAACAAGCCATCAATCAGTTGGCAAATATTCTTCGCAGTAGTCTGGCATCGGAGAAAAAAGGACTTACCAAATTTGATGATGAACTGCGGATTGTAAAGGATTATCTCGGACTGGAAAGCATTCGCTTTGAAGAACGCCTTAAAACGGAGTTTGATATTGATCCGCTTTCGCAGAATTTTCTGGTTCCTCCATTGATGATTCAAACCCTGGTTGAAAATGGGATCAAGCATGGTATATCCAAACTTACCCGGGGTGGCTTAATTCAGGTAAAAACAGTGGTAAGCAACGATCACCTTAAAATTCATATCCGAAACAGTGGTCACCTGATAAATGGATATAAACGAAACAAACATGGTCTTGGGTTGGAAAACACCATTCAGCGGCTGAAGCTGTTGTATGGTGATGAATCTTCTTTCCGGATTGTGAACGAAAACGATAATTTTGTACTTACAGAAATAATTATTCCTCAACACCAAACACATGAGAGCATTAATCGTGGATGACGAGCGCCTGGCGCGGAAAGAATTGATAAAGTTATTGGAAGATCACCCGATGATCGAAGTTGTGGGCGAAGCTATGAATGCGGAGGAGGCCAATCAAATGGTAAATGACCTTAATCCCGACTTGCTGTTCCTGGATATCCAGATGCCAGGTAAAACCGGGTTTCAGTTACTTGAAGAACTGGACTTTGTGCCGCTGGTTGTCTTTACTACAGCCTATGACGAGTTTGCACTTAAGGCCTTTGAAGTAAATGCACTCGATTATCTCTTGAAGCCGATCCAACCTGAACGACTGGCAGAAACGGTTTCGAAACTGGCTGAGAAAGAAAGAGCAAAAGCAACCGTTGTTCGTGGACCTGAAAAGAAATTAGGCTTGCAGGATCAGGTCTTTGTAAAGGATGGTGATCGTTGCTGGTTTGTGAGTTTGTCGAACGTAAGGCTATTTGAATCGGATGGTAATTACATCAAGGTATACTTTGATGCAAACCGTCCAATGATTCATAAATCATTAAATGCGCTGGATGAAAAATTAGATGAGCGGGCGTTTTTCAGAGCGAGCCGTAAACATATTGTAAACCTGAGCTGGGTAGAAGGAATAGAACCCTGGTTTAATGGCGGACTAATGGTGCGTCTGCGGGGAGGTGATAAGGTTGAGGTAAGCCGCAGGCAGGCTGCAAAGTTCAAAGATATGATGAGCCTTTGATCATTTCAGAACGAGTTCAATAAGCTCTTTCTGAACATTCCAATCTTTAGCCAGTTTCAGCATGGCGGTAGCTTCCATCTCGGTTACATAACCCTTCAGGTTATTGGCTTGCCACACCATGTTGATTAACTCAATTCTTTTTTCCTTTGGGTAATCTCCGATGATATCGTTCAGGTAGTCACGCGCGCGGTCAAATGCTGTAAAGTAATCCTCTGCTACAAAGTCAAGAGCCCATGAGTATTCCGGGTGGGCATCCAATTCAACAGCTGTTTTGTCCAGGTCTTTCTTTTCCTCTTCATCCAGGCCGTGATAATGGAAGATCACAGACTTGAGAAGCATATAAACCTTTTTTTCTTCCGGTGAGCGCATACTTTCTTACAAGTTGAAAATTACAAAACTTCTGTTAGCTCATATGGTGATCAGAAATAAATCAGAAGAAATTTTATCAGCAAGTAATTTTCCCTTGTTAGTCAGTATCAGAAAATCGTTTTCGATGCGTATAAAACCCTGACTAAGCAGTTTCTCAATATAAGCTTTGTGAAGCTCCAACAGGTCGTAGTTCATTTCGGAGCGCAGAATGGAAAGGTCGGTTCCCCATGATGTTCTCAGTGATGTAAGCAAAAAATCATTGATTTTATCCTCGCGACTAAGAGATTCAAGGGTGTAGGGTATTTTATTCAGCTGCAGGTTACGGAGGTATTCATGATTGTCACTCACGTTGTACTGCCGGCTTGCTCCATCATATGAATGTGCGCCCGGACCTACACCCAGGTAACGTTCGCGCTTCCAGTAACTGCTGTTATGTTTTGAAATAAATCCAGGCTTCGAAAAATTGGAAATTTCATATTGGTCATAGCCATTATGGCCAAGTACTTCCATTAAGGTCTCAAGTTGCCGTGCCGAAGATTCATCATCAATGGCGGTTAGTTTCCCTTTTTGATGCCACCGGCCGAAAACTGTTTTTTCCTCTATAGTAAGCGAGTAAGATGATATGTGCTCAGGCTGCAGGTCAACGGCCTGTTGAATATTACTACGCCAGGTTGAATCAGACTGGTCAGGTATTGCATAAATCAGATCGATGCTGATGTTGTCAAAGCCTGCTTCCCTGGCTTGATTAAAGGTTGAAATGGCGGTATGGCTGTCATGTACTCTATTAAGAAATTTTAATACATAATTATCAAAGGACTGAATTCCAATACTCAGGCGATTGATACCCGCTTTCTTTAATGAACCTAACTTTTGGGGCGTAAGGTCATCTGGATTTGCTTCCAGAGTGATTTCGGCATCAGATTTAACGGAGAAATTTTCAGCGATCGTATTGAGCAATTTTTCAAGCTGGGATATGGAAAGAATAGAAGGTGTTCCTCCTCCCAGGTAAATGGTTTTTAGGGGTTCTTCTGCCAGATAGCCTTTTTGTAATATCAATTCGGTAGCGATGGCATCCACCATATCATTTTGCTTTTCCAGATTTGTCGAAAAATGGAAATCACAGTAATGACATGCCTGCTTGCAAAAGGGAATGTGAAGATAAATTCCTGCCATGGTTGAATTACAAACTTACTTGCATTTCGGTTATCAGTCCAGATTGTAATACTTTTGGCATGATATGAAAGTTCTGACCAGGTTCATTTTATTTTTTTGCATTACTCCGCTGAGTTTGATGGCGCAGGAGTGGTTTACGCGCAAAGATCTCAGGAGCGATTGGAAAGTATACGAAGGGAATACATATAAACCTTTCCATATGGATCAGGAAGAAGTTGGATCTGTATATTTTGAGGTTAGCGTAGATAAATACAGCAAAGATTATCTCCATATAAGTAGCTCGAAAACATTTTCACTTTTTGCTAATGGTCAATTGATCACCCGCGATCAGAATATTTCGCTGAAAATTGATAGCCTGGCGAGAATGCTTTCGGCTTACTCGATATCCATTGCTGTCCATCAGCCTGATCTGAATGCTAACACATTGGTGACCCAAATTCAGTCTCCCGTTTCGTTACAAAATCAGAATAATGCATTGACCTACCGCGTAACCCATTTTCGGGATTTCGCTATTCTGGCAATGGTTTTACTATTTGCTTTGCTGATAATTATTATCCGGCTCAATCCGAAACTTGCCTCTGATTATTTTTCCATTGGCAAAATATTTTCCATGCGTGAGGGTGATGATAGCCAGATGTACTCCCGCATCACCAGCAGCACGAACATTCTTTTTTACATATTCTGTAGCCTGCTCATCGGTTATTGCCTGATCGTAATTTTTCATTTTGTTTCCGATCGTTTTCCGGTAGCAATTGAGTTTCAGTCAACCAGTTTCCCCTCAGCTATGTTGCTTTGGATTAAACTTAGCTTTATTACATTGGCAGTCTTTTTCTTTAAAATCTCATTGGTTTACGGGCTTACTAAAATTTTCCACACACCAGAGGTAGCAGGTGTTCATTTTTTCAATTGGGTAAGACTTCTTTTACTGATTTTCGGCTCGATGACACTGATTCTATCTGTTTATTTTATTCTGTATGGTCAGAATGAAAATTTTTTCAGTGCCTTTCTAAATTTTCTTCCCTGGATTCTGGGAGGCTGGATGATTTTGATTTTGATAAAACTAAGTAACAAACTGGGACACTCGTTGTTTCATTTATTTTCGTACATTTGCGCTACCGAAATTATCCCCTTTCTGATTACCCTTAAGGTATTATTTAGCTGATTTGTTTACGTGCTGATATGAGTGAAATTGCAACTGACAGGATGCGTAAGGTTAAAAGCATCCTGGTAACCCAAGAAGCTCCAACCGATGTTAACTCCCCATATTTGAAGCTGGCTGAGAAATTCAACCTGAAAATTGATTTCCGTCCATTCATTCAGGTTGAGCCGGTTCCGGTTAAGGAATTCAGAAAACAGAAGATAGAAATACTCAATCACACGGCCATCATATTTACCAGCCGGAATGCAGTAGATCATTTCTTCCACATTTGCCAGGAATTGAAAATTGAGATGCCTCCTGAGATGAAATACTTTTGTATTTCTGAACAGACTTCAAATTACCTGCAGAAGTACATTGTTATCCGGAAGCGGAAAATTTTTACCGGGCTTAAAACAGCTCAGGATCTGCTGGAGATACTCAAGAAGCACAAAAATGAAAAGTACCTGTTCCCATGCTCGGATATCCGTAAGAATGATATCCCTGACTTTTTAAAAGAGGGAGGATATAATTATACTGAAGCCATCATTTACCATACTGTTGCGGCAGACCTTTCTGATCTGAAAGAGGTCTTCTATGATATCCTGGCATTTTTCAGCCCCTCCGGCATCAACTCGTTATTCGTAAACTTTCCAGAATTCAAGCAGAATAATACCCGGATGGCTGCCTTCGGCCCCACTACGGCCAAAGCCGTTCGTGATGCCGGTTTGATCCTGGATATTGAAGCCCCGCTTCCCAATGCTCCTTCAATGACAGGGGCTTTGGAGCTTTATATCAAAAAAGCCAACGGTATTAAGTAGCCTTTATTTTAAGGAATAACTGCTTCATTCTTTGAATTTTAGAAAGTGGATATTTTTATTACACTTTAATCACATTTGTTGATAGTGTCATAAAAAAGAGTTTACTTTATCTCTACTTTTTAAACTTAATGCTGAAAAGGACTTTTTATACCCTCATCCTGGCACTGACTGGTTCAGGTGTTTTTGCTCAGCAAGATGCCATATTCACTCAGTACATGTTCAATAATTTGTACATGACGCCAGCGTTTGCCGGAGTAGATGGAGTTACTCGTCTTACGGCAATCCACCGGAGTCAATGGCTTGGATATCAATCCAGTTTTGATGACGGAGGCGCTCCTACAACTCAGATGGTCAGCTTCAACACACCTATCTACAAACTTCGAAGCGGCTTCGGTGCGTATGTTATGAACGATAAACTTGGACCTCAAAACAATCTTGAAGTTCAGGGAATGTATGCTTACCACCTGGGCATCAAAGAGACAAAACTTAGTATTGGTATAAAGGCCGGGATGTATTCTCAGGCAATTGATTGGGATAAGTACAGACCAATTGATAAAGACGATCCATTACTAGGAAAGAGCGGGAAGGAATCACAAATCAGACCCGACTTAGGTCTGGGTTTATTTTACCGGGCTGAAAAGTATTATGCAGGTATCGGATTCAATCACTTACTTAAATCTCAATTTGATTTTGGTCTGGATAGTGCTCGTGGAGCATTGGCGAACCACATAAATTTTACAGGAGGATACTTCTATGAAGTAAGTTTTGACTTACGTCTTCAATTTAGTGCAGCTGTTCGTTCCGATCTGAACAAAACCCAAATGGATTTTGCCGGAATAGGATACTATAAAGATACGATATGGGCCGGGCTGGCGTTTAGGCAAGGTGAGGCCGGAAGTTTATTGTTGGGTTATAGCATGCTAAAGGATAAGTCTTTGAAGCTGGGAACTGCCGTTGACTTCATTATTAAAGATAAAGATGCCAAAGAAAATTTTTCGCTTGAGGTTATGTTGAGCTATGAGTTACCAGTTAACCCGGGTAGCGGCAAAAAAGTCGTTCGAACCCCTCGCTATAGGCACTAACCGACATTTGATTTTGGTATTTTTAAGAATTTATGGAATTTGTGTTTAGTTTCTCAAAAAATAAGGCGGAGAACAATTAACTTTCGCTTCTTATAAAAATTAAGCATCGATAAACTGAGGTAGTATGAATAAATCGGTTCTTTCAAAATTAATTTTAGTCATTACAGGTGCTGTAGCCAGTGCCTGCGGATTGCTCGGTCTTGGAGGCGGAGGTAAAGGAGGTGGAAATGATCAGGGCGAACTCGTAGGTGTACCAGGCCGTGAAGGCTGGGTGATGACTATTCCCTATGGTATGGTTCCCATTCCTGCTGGTACATTTCACATGGGGCAAGCGGACGAAGATCCGGCTTCAACACAAATCAATTTTAACAAGCAAGTTACGATTGGTTCGTTCTTCATGGACGACACTGAGATTACGAACAACGAGTACAGACAATTCACCAACTTCTTTTTGGTTGACAATGGAAGTATAGAAGGTTTTGAAACTGTAGATGCTGAAACATTCCGTCAAAAATATTATCCCGATACTACCTCTTGGGTTAAAGATTTTGCGCATCACATGGGTGATCCTATTCAGGACTATTATTACTGGCACCCAGGCTATGATGACTATCCGGTTGTTGGTGTGAACTGGGATGCAGCAGTCTTCTTTGGAAAGTGGCGCACAGCATACTTAAATGACTACAGAAAAAGCATAGGTGATTTCCAGATGCCTGCATTCAGATTACCCTCTGAAGCGGAGTGGGAATACGCTGCAAGAGGTGGCCGTGATATGGCAAAGTATCCTTGGGGTAACCCGTATATTCGTAACTCAAAAGGTTGTATGCTGGCTAACTTTAAACCTGGCAGAGGTAACTTTTATGACGATGGCTTTGCCTACTCTTCTCCTGTTCAGGCCTACTTCCCGAATGACTTCGGATTGTATGATATGGCAGGTAACGTTTCAGAATGGTGTCTTGATGACTTCAATCCAGCCTCTGTCCCTACCGTGTGGGATCTGAACCCGCAGTACATTGATCCTCGTACTGATCCGGAAGGTTCTCGCTTTAACCCCAGAGTACCTCCTAAGAAAGTGGTTCGTGGTGGTTCATGGAAAGATGTTGCATACTACCTGGAAACCGGAACCCGTACGTATGAATTTAAGGATTCCACCAGAGCGTATATTGGTTTCAGATGTGCTATGACTCACCTTGGTCGCTCATCCGGTCAGGAATTTTAACAAGTAGAAAACTCTATTATATTTTTTATATTTATTCAACACTATCAAAAGGCAAAAACTTAAACCATTACTAAAATGAGCAAGAAAAAAGGCGGATTTGTTGAACTTCTCTACAAAACCATAATGCCAAAAGTTTATGGTATTGGTGCAGCGGTCGTAATTATTGGTGCTTTGTTTAAGATCCTTCACTTAACCGGTGCAGATGAAATGCTGATGATCGGTCTTACAACGGAGGCCGTTATCTTCTTTCTGAGTGCATTCGAACCGCCTCACCAGGAACCAGATTGGTCAAAAGTATATCCAGAACTTTCAGAAGATTATGAAGCTCCGGCTGCTGCTCCCCGCGTGCAGAAGGCAGGTGGTTCATTAACTCAACAACTTGATGCTTCTTTGGAAAAAGCTAAGATCGGACCTGAATTGCTTGATAGTTTAGGCAAAGGAATGACCAACCTGGCCGAATCTGCCAAGAAGATGTCAAACCTTTCTGATGCTGCTGTAGCTACAAATGACTACGCCAGCAATGTGAAGAAAGCTTCCACTCAGCTTCTTGAAATGAATAAATCTTATGATACGGCTATCAAGGCGGTGTCCAGCATGTCTGAAGCATCTAAAGATGCGGGTGAGTACCACTCACAAGTTCAGAAAGTGACTAAAAATCTCGCAGCTCTTAATTCTGTTTATGAAATGGAGTTGAAAGATGCCGATAGCCATGTAAAGAACATGAATAAGTTCTATGAAAGCTTAACCGGTGCTATGCAGGGACTTTCTAAGGTTGGTGACAACACCACCAAGTTCACAACCGAGTTAGGTAAGCTCTCTGATAACCTTGCTGCCTTAAATAAAGTGTATGGTAGCATGCTTACAGCCATGAAAGGTGGCGGTCAAGGCTAATACGATTGTAGGTTTTCTAACGTTTAATTAAAAACAATCAAACATGGCAGGTGGAAAGGAAACCCCCAGGCAAAAGATGATCGGTATGATGTACCTGGTACTTACCGCACTTTTGGCCCTGCAAGTGAGTAATGCAGTATTGGAGAAATTCGCAATTATAAATGGTACTCTTCAAGGATTGATAAAGGAGACTACGGATAAAAACACTACCCGTCTGGCTTCAATTGTTGAAGAAGGTTCAAAGAGCAGCAAACCAGAGATCATTGAAGCTGTAAACAGTGCAAAGAAGATCAGAGAAATCACTGACAAAACAGTTGCTTACATAGAAACGGTTAAGAAACAGATGATGGACGAAGCCGGAGCGACTGAGATAAATGAGAATTTTATCAACGACCACAGTTCGAAGGTTGCAACGATGATGATCGATAAGAAAAATGGTCAGGGCGTGGGTGTAAAATTTCAGGCAGAGTTGGATAAGTATGTGAAAGAACTGAACCAACTGACAGGCGAGAAATTTGAAACCCTTGCAAAATCTCCGGCTCAATTAGAAGCTTTCAAAGACAATGAAAAGCACGCTAATAAGGACTTCTTAACTTTTACTTTTGAAAATACACCTCCTGTTGCGGCACTTGCATCAGTTACTCAGATTCAGACTGAAGTACTCGACTATGAGTCTCGCGCATTAGAGGTAATGGCTAAAAAGACTGGTGCTGCTGTAAAGAAATTTGATAAGATCGTTCCCATGGTAAGACCTGTTTCTTCAGTTGTTGCAGCAGGTGCTAAGTACGAGGCTGATATGTTCATCACAGCTTCCTCTTCGGCCATCACACCGGATATGTTTTACAATGGCCAGAAATTAGCTATTGTAGATGATCCATCTGGAGTAAAAATGGGTAAGGTAAGTTTTGTTGCTCGTGGAGGTAACTATAAAAATGGATACTCTGAGCAATCATTCAAAGCAAAGATTGTAATCGATGGTGAGCCATACGAACAGGATATCAAGTTCTTGGTTGCGGAACCAGTAATAAAGGTAACAACCGGTAATGCGCCTACACTTTATATGAACTGTGGAAACAATGTTCTTATTGAAGTACCTTCTTTAGGATCAAACTATAACCCTTCTTTTGGAGCTGGTGGTGCCGCTGAAATCATTAAAGGCGCTAAAGCCGGTCAGGTTACGATCATCCCTAAACAGAGAAAAATAACTGTATCAGTAAGCAACGGTGGTACACCTGTAGGTAATACTGGATTTGATGTGAAGAACGTTCCAGATCCTAAGTATGTAGCCTATATCGGTACAACACCTGTAGACTTACGTAATGGTATCCGCGCAAACCAATTAGGTAACCTACGGTTTGTTGCCGAGCCTGAAGCCAACTTCAAAGAAGAAGTTCCAAAAGATGCACGATACAGAGTTAAGCGTGCTGAGGTTATTCTTGGCCGTGGTACAACAGGCGTGCAACGCTTAAATGCAACAAACGAAAACCCTGATTTAAGATCCTGGATTAGCCAGGCTCGTCCCGGTGATCGTATTGTTATTGATATTAAAGATGTTTCCCGCAGAACCTTTAAAGATGAAGAAGAGAAGGTTACACCTAAGGGTTCAAGCGGTATTATTATTATACCTGTGAATTAATCGACTGAAATGAAGAAGATAGCTTTATTTACCGTATTCTCAGTTGCCAGCTTTTCGATCTTGGCTCAGGAGGTACAGGATTTGGAGATTCAATACAATCCCAATTCCTTAAACCCAATTCCGGTTTACGAGCAGCACTACAAAGTGCGCGTATGGCGGACAATTGACCTCAGAGAAAAGCAGAACAAAGGATTTTTTGCTAAGAACGGAGAATTGAGCAAGCTGATTGTAGATGCCGTAAAATCAGGAGAACTGACTGACATTTACCAAAGCGACTCACTTACCACCAAGCTTTCCAAAGAAGATTTTCTGGGCAGATTAGTTTCTGAGCAGGCACAAACTTTCCCGGCCTGGGATCCTAACGCTTCTTTCTACACGGATGATATTATTACGTACAACGGACAGAATTACCGTGCCGTGAGAGATAATACCGGAGTAACACCAAGTCCTGAAGCCGTTGATGACTGGGCAGCTACTTCTCAGGGAAGCGGGATTGAGTACCTGATTGGTGATATGAGCAATATTCACATGGTAGAAGACATTATCTTCGATAGAAGAAGATCAAGACTTTACTATGACATCCAAGGTATGGAGATCATTGTTCCTGGTGCTAAGACCACTACAGGTATCGATGTTTCCCTGGGATGGTTCAAGTATAAGGATCTTGAAAAACTTTTCAGAAATAACATTCCTAAAGCAGTGTGGTTTAACTGGCAGAACACCGCTCAGAATAAGAACTTTGCTGATGCGATACTGCTGAGATTATTCCATGGTTCGATCTATAAGGTGCAGAATCCGGATGATGAAACACTGGATGATACGTACCGTGCAAATGGTCGCCCTTATCGTGAAGGTGTTTGGGCCAGAGAGTGGACTGAACTCATGCTTATGGAGAAGGAACACAACTTGTGGGAGTTTTAGTTTTGCCTTTGATATTTTGAGAAAGGGAGCCGAAAGGTTCCCTTTTTTTATGGCTGATTCTTAATGATGGCTGCTTTCTTTTGCCCCACTATCCGGGCAATTTCTTCGATGGGTGCTTCCTTTATTTTCTTAACCGATTTGAAATGCTGTAGTAACTTTTCTGTAGACTTTTGTCCGATACCTTCAAAATTTGTGAGCGAAGTTGTTAACTGGGTTTTGCTTCGTTTCTGCCTGTGAAAAGTGATAGCGAAGCGGTGAGCTTCATCACGGATTTGCTGAAGAAGCATGAGACCAGGTGATTTCTTACTGATATGTAAGGGTAAGGGATCTTCCGGATAGTAGATCTCTTCCAGTCGTTTAGCAATTCCGGCAATAGGCACCTTGCCATAGATCTGTAGTTCTTTCAATGCCTCGCAGGCGCTCGCCAATTGTCCCTTGCCTCCATCGACAAGTATGAGGTTGGGAAGCTGGCCCGCTTCTTCTATAATTCTCTTGTATCTACGCCAAACAATTTCTTTCATAGAAGCGAAATCATTGGGGCCTTCAACAGTTTTGATATTGAAGTGTCGATATCCTTTTTTGTCAGGTCGTCCGTCCACAAACCTGACCATTGACGCCACTGGAGTTGTACCCTGAAAATTAGAATTATCAAAGCACTCAATGACCATGGGAAGCGAGGGTAGTCGCATGTCAGTCTGAAGGATCTTAAGCGTTTCGTTTTGCCTCGCCTTTTTTCCTTCCCGAAGAATCTCCCGCTCCTTCTTCAGTTCAAGTGCATTCTTTAAGGAGAGCGCTATCAGTTTTTTCTTGTCACCGATTTTTGGAATTACATTTTCAATACCTTCCTCCAAAACAGGAATTGGTATGTTCGAGAGTACTGTTGCATGATTACTATGAACCTGTTCGCGCAATTCCCATACGGCAAAATTGAGTAGTTCTTCATCAGGTTCATCCAGCTTCTTCTTTACCTCCATGGTTTTGGAAAACACGATTGAACCTTCTTTGATCTGAAGGTAATTGATGTAGGCGTATGACTCAATGCTGGTAATGGCAAATACATCAATGTCGGTTTGATCACGATTAACAACGAGCGATTTTGTTTGGAACCGTTCCAGTGTATCCAGTTTTTCTTTGTACTTCTGTGCCCGTTCAAATTCAAGATTCTCTGAAGCCAGCTTCATCTGGGTTGTGAAGTAATTATAAACGATGCTGATACTTCCTTTGAGAATGTTACGAGCCTGATCGATTTCATCCAGGTATGATTTCTCATCCTGAAGCCCTTCACATGGCCCTTTGCAATTTCCAATGTGAAACTCCAGGCAAACCTTGAATTTCTTCTGGTCGATATTTGACTCCGTTAGCAGCAGGTTACAAGTCCTTATGGTATATAGTTTCCGGACGAGCTCAAGCACATTTTTCATGGCCACCACACTGGAGTACGGACCGAAATATTCTCCCTGTTCGGGGATATATTTTCGCGTATAAATGATTCGTGGAAATCTTTCTTTGAGAATACAGATATACGGGAAAGTTTTATCATCCTTCAGGAGGATATTGTATTTGGGGTGGTTTTGCTTGATGAAATTATTCTCCAGGAGGAGCGCATCAAATTCAGAATTGGAAACGGTATAGTCAATCCGGTTTATCTCTGAAACAAGTCTTAATGTTTTGCGATTAACTCCCGTGCTTTTAGAGAAATAGCTGCTAACTCTTTTTTTGATGCTTTTTGCCTTGCCTACATAGATCAGAATGTCTTCATCATTATAGAACCTGTAAATGCCAGGTGATTCTGGCAGTACGGCAACGACTTCTTTCAGCCGATCATTCATAAATCAGTTCTGTGGAATAGACCAGACCTCTTCATCATCCTGTACTACAGTTGAATCGGTTGAGACATATTGGCTACAGTCAAGTGTCATATCAAGTCCGGTTAAAGGACGTTTAAAGAAACCTTTACCATAGCCTGTATTTTTGTCCTGGTAAACACGTGACATAAATCCGCCCCAGATCGGACGGGCTGTTTTGGATCCCTGACCAAAATCCCATGAAGGGAAGTGAATACTTCGTTCATCACCACCCACCCATACACCCGTAACCAGGTTATGTGTAATTCCCATATACCATCCATCCGAAGCATTATCTGTTGTACCTGTCTTGCCTCCAATTTCATTATTGTTCCGAAGATCATATCCCAATCCTCTTGAAGTTCCCCCTTCTTCTTCAACACCGCCACGAAGCATATAGATCATTTTGTAGGCTGTTCGTTCATTCATGGCCTGACGCGTCTTCGGTACAAAGTTCTCCAGCACATTGCCGTTTTTATCTTCGATGCGTGTGATGTAGAAAGGTTCAACAGATGTTCCCAGATTCACGAAACTACAATATGCTGCAACCATCTCGTATAATGAAACGTCACTGGTTCCCAGACCTAAGGTTGGTACTGCTACCAATGGACTTGTGATACCGCATCGTTTGGCAAAGTCTACTACATTTTCAGGCTTAACCCGGTCGATCATTTGAATGGTGATTGAATTGATAGATCGTGCCATAGCCTGGCGAATGGTCATCTCTTCTCCAGTACCATAATCACCGCTTGAGTTTTTAACGCGGTATGTTCCTCCCACAACTTTCACAGTTGGCGAAATGTCTAACAGTTTCAGACACGGTGAATACCCCGCTTCAATGGCAGTTCCATAAATAAAAGGTTTGAATGTTGAGCCGGGTTGACGCGTTCCCTGACGAACGTGGTCATACTTAAAATACTTGTGATTGATTCCTCCTACCCAGGCCTTGATTGCACCTGTTTCAGGATCCATCGCCATGGCACCTGATTGAAGGAACCGGTTGTAGTAATTGAGCGAATCCATGGAGCTGAAAATCGTATCACGGTCACCTTTCCAAGTGAAGATGGTCATGGGCTTTTTCAGGTTCAACATAATCTTCACGGAATCAGAATCTGCTCCGTACCGCGCCACGAGATTCCGGTAGGTATCTGTACGTCTTATTTTCTTTTGAAGGAAGTTCTTGATTTCAGCTCCTGATTCTTCATCTACCCAGGGATTCCGGTTACGCTGTTTCCATTCCTTATCAAATTGAGTTTGAAGCACGGCCATGTGCTCCGTCATAGCTTCCTCTGCATATTGTTGCATTCGGCTATCCAGCGTGGTATAGATCTTCAATCCTGATTCCCATAAATCATAACCATTCTCTTTGCACCATTTCATAAGGTCATCACGGATGACACTTCGAAAGTATGTGGCCAGACCTTTATTCTGATTCTGAACCTGGAACCGGAGCTCAAGCGGGATGGACTTAATGGAATCGAGGGCTTCATGCGTTTTGATGTATTGATGCTTATAAAGCTTGTTCAATACCTCATCACGTTTCACAGTAGCTCTGTCTGGATATTTCTTTGGATTGTAATACGATGGATTTTGTAACATTCCGACCAGGACAGCAGATTCCTGAATGTTTAAGCTGTCAGGCGACTTATCGAAGTACGTTTCTGCTGCTACCTTAATACCATAGGCATTGCTGCTGAACTCACTGGTATTAAAGTACATGGTGATAATCTCTTCTTTTGTGAAATTCTTCTCCAGATGAACAGAGATAATCCACTCTTTGGTTTTTTCTATGAAACGTTTTGGATACTTACCTAAGTCCGCCAGGTGTCCGTCCAATTCAGGATTAATGGTATATAAGTTCTTGGCCAATTGTTGCGTTATTGTACTTCCACCACCTGCAGGATTTAAAGTAGCCAGCCCCCACATCACGCGCATATATGCCCAGAAGTCCATGCCTGAATGTTCATGGTAGCGATGATCTTCTGAGAGTAATAAGGTATTTACCAGGTGAGGAGAAAGTTGTTCATAGGTTACCTGACTGCGGTTGAATCGAAAATACCTGCCGAGGGAAACACCATCGGCTGAAATCAGCTCAGAGGATAAATCATTTTCCGGATTCTCAATAGCCTTAAGACTGGGCATACCTCCAAACAAGCCAAAGAGATCAATGCTTACCGAGTAGATGTATAAGGGGAATCCGATCGCGAAACAGAAAAAAAGAATCCAGATTGTCTTAACAACTTTTTTAAACCAGGGTTTCTGAATTAACAGTACGTTACTGATTTTCTGCCGGGTAATTTTTTTCGAAGAATTGGAGGTACTCATCAAGTCCTTTTGTTCGGTAAAAGATATTGAAATTGTCTTTCGTAATTACAAAAGTATTGAATTTATGGTTTCGCAACTCGGTGAGAGTAGATACCTTTTCGTTAAATGTCTGAATGTATTCCAGCGCAAAACTTATCCGGGGTAATTCAGCCACAAGGGTCAGTACATACTCCTCGCTGAGCACGAGATTGCTGGTTTTGAGTTGAAGATCTTTAAAGTGTTCCTGATTGAATTTCTCCAGTGAAGTTGTTGCAGGGCCGGAAAGATCTTCATCTTTCTTGTATACCAATACAAAGTAATGCGGCTCTTCAAGCGACCGGATATATTGAATGCCTTTCTTCTCCACGGTTAGCTGATGGTCCCGGGAAGCCTGCAGAAGTTTTTTGGCGTAAGCTGAAACTTCACCTTCCGGATTCGTGTTGATGAATTCTTCAAGCTGAAATTGATATTGAGTGATGTCTTCAGTTTTACCGATAATCAGAATTTTGAGTAACGTCAGATTAGGAATAAACGAGGTTTCACCTAAGGTAATGCCTTCAGCGATGGCTTGTCTGGCTTCAACATAATTTTCTGCCAGGTAGAAATCATACGCTTTTTTGTAGATCACCTTTTGCTTCTCGACCGCCAGACTGGATTCTTCCAGGTAATTGGGATTGACCAATGTTCGGGCAAAGGATGACCCTGGATGTTTTTTCAATAACACATCCGCATATTCTTTAGCCTTCTCTGCATTCGTTTCCTTATGAATCAGGTACAGTTTGTACAATACTTCAGGTTCATATTCAGAATCTGGAAAACGTGTAAGAAGTCGGGTATAATACAATACAGCATTTTCATTTTCCAGCAATTTGAAATAGTAGATATCACCCAGATTGAAGTAAGCTTCTTCTATTTTTTTGAGCGCAACATTCCGCTGCTCTTCGGTGCGTGGAATCTGCTTGTTGATATTTTCAAATTCTGTCGCAGCAGGATCAGCCACAGCTACAGGAGTTTCTTCAGGTGATACGGGATCTGTCATGGAAGGAGTCGTTTGATTCCGGTCATTGCTATTTGCAATGGCTGACCGCATCGATCTCCGCCAGTTATCTTCCAATTGTATATCACCCCAGATACGCCTGAATTCCGTTTGACCTAATCCGACTGCAGAGGGATTACCAAAATACCAATCTATTTTTTCATCGGTTGATTCTTCATCGGTGGCAAACACATTGTTGGCATTCGATGAGATTTCGATCCGGTTAGATGATTTTTTCTTCTTCTTACCGGCTAATTTTTCAGATTCTTTTTTCTTGGCCTCAAGCACAGAATCAACGCGTGATTTCAGGGAAGCTGAGTCAAGACTGGCCAGATTCAGGAGACTGTCCTGCCATTGAATAATATTCAGATTTTTAACAAATTCATCCAGCACTTCTTTTCGTGCTTTGATAGCCTCATATCCCTCATAATCTTTGGGAAGAGTGCCGACCGCACTGTCATAATACGCCTGGGCTAAACCATAATTCTTCAGCGTATCAAAATAGATTTCGCCCAGCTTCAGATAGGCTTCACCATCTATCCTTCTGTTTGTTCCTTCCCGAACAGACCGGTTGAAATTGGCGATGGCCTCTTTCAGGTCTTTTTGCTTAAGATCAAAGACGCCCATTTCATAATAGATCTTGTCTTTGAAATTTTTGTTCTTACTGTCTTTTAGAAGTTTCTTGAATGATTTCCGCGCGGCATTGACACTCCGGCTTCTTGAGATTTCTGTCACCTGCGCCATGTATAAGCGAGCGTAGAAATCAACCTCATACTCGGGATTCGTTGATAAACATTTTTTATAAAAATTGTAAGCTTCTGCTTCAAAACCCAGTTCCTGGTATACCTGCCCGAGTATAAAATATATTCGACCAGGTTTATCTTTCTTTTTCAGAAGCGGTGCGACCTCAGATAAGTTCCTGACCATGTTGTCGTAGTCATTCTGCATCTGATAGAAGTAGGCTTTTTCCAGTAACAGTTTTTTCCTGTTATCTTTTTCAAGTTCTTCCTTCTGAACAAAATCAATTGCTGCCTGTGCATTGTTGAACTCCTGATGTTCAGTAAATGTGCGGATCAGGTGAATGATGGCGCGCTGACGCGCTTCAGGATCTTTGCTTTTTGTATTAACATACTTGAAGGTTTGAATTGCGTTACCCCAATCCATGCTATAGAACCGCGCTCGTCCAACAAGAATGTAACTATCATCAACCCACTTGCTGTTGGGATGACGCTGAATAGCGATAGACGCCATCTTGATGGCTTCCTGTATTTCCTTGTCGTAGCCCTTGGCTTGTGCTGAATCAAGTGCGGGGTATAATCTTAAGATCTTGTTATAGTCATCCACCATAGATGACCAGATGGTCTTGTCTATTTTCTCAAGCTCTTCATTCGCATAGAAATAACCATTGAAATGTGCCGTAGTATTGTGGTAAGCTTTGCTCGTAATGGTATTAGACGCAGACGAGCAGCCGAGTAATATGATGCCGGATAGGAAGAGGATGTATCGGGTGTGAATTCTCACAAGACGTTTATTGTGGTGTTAAAACGCAAAAAACTGGCAATCCATATTTTAATGGTCCGGAATATCTAATTTTGTGCAAAAAAGCAGAATAACGTTGAAACCCAAAAAGACATTATCGAACTGGTTAACCACCCGTTACCAGCTTATCATTCGCAACGAAGAGAACTTCGCTGAGAAGACCAGCCTGGGCTTCACCTATTCGAAAGTTATCCTTTTTTCATTGATTTTGTTCACCGGTCTTTTTGTGCTCAGCTTGTTTATGTCGAAGACGATTCTGGCCCGGTGGTTTGATCCCAAGCATGAGCAAGCGTTGTTGAATCAGGAGTTGGAGCGATTAGGTGGTAAGGTAGATTCACTGGCTATTGAAGTAGACCGGAAGGATCAGTTTATTGCTGACATTCAGAAGGTGCTTAGTGGTGACACCAGTGACTTCAAGGATCCTGCGCAAGTATTAAAAGGCGAGGGTCAATCCCTCACTAAACCTGCCAACCTGAAGGCAACGGCAACAGATTCATCATTCCGTAAGGAGTTTGAAAAGTCAGACATGGCTGTGATTTCACTTGCCAATGTAAAATACCGTGAACTGCAGGAGACCTTTTTCTATTCACCGCTGTCAGGGTTCATTTCTGATGTTTACGATGTTAAGAAGGGGCACATGGGAGTGGATATCGTGTCTAAGGCTAATGAGCCCGTCAAGTGTATTGCCGATGGTACGGTTATTTTCTCCTCCTGGACACAGGATTCAGGCTATGTCATTATGGTGCAGCACCGGGGCAACCTGATATCTGCTTATAAGCACAATGCACAACTCTTAAAAAAAGTTGGTACTTTTGTAAATGGTGGAGAGATTATCTCCATAGTTGGCAATAGTGGTGAGCTTACAAACGGGCCTCACCTACATTTTGAATTGTGGTACAATGGCAATTCATTGAACCCTGAAGAATTTGTAACTTTTTAAACCAGAACGTATGCTAACTTCAAAAGAACAAAAACGTGTGGCGGATGAAATCAGCAATTCCAGCAACACGATCGGCAAGGGAACTTTCCTGGAAGGTAATATTGAGACCTACGGAAACATCCGTATTGAAGGTAAAGTAACCGGAAACGTGAAGTCAAAATCAAAGGTAGCCCTCGGACACCAGTCGCATGTTCAGGGTAATATCATTGCCCAGAATGCGGATATTGAAGGAGAGGTGAAAGGAAGAATAGAAGTTTCCGAATTGCTGGTGCTTAAGGCCACAGCCGTTATCAACGGAGATATCATTACCGGTAAGATGGTGGTAGAACCTGGTGCTGTTTTCAACGGAACGTGTAAGATGGGTGCTGTGGTGAAAGACATAAAGATCGGTGAGAACAATGGCCTTGGAAGAACCCTCCAGCAACCCGAAGCTAAAACCATATAATAGCTATCTCAGGTATAGCAGCCTCGCCTTTCAGCTACTGGCCGCTATTGGCATTTTTGGGTGGCTTGGCTACAGGCTGGATCAATACCTTCACTTGACATTTCCTGCGTTTATGCTACTCTTTGGTTTTTTGGCATTTGCAGGTATGATATACCAGGTTTATAAGTCAATAAGTAAAGAATAAGCGTTGATCCGTTTTTTAGCAGTTCTTATTGTAATAGCCGTGACCGTAGCTGGCATTACCTGGCTGCTTTTTAATGCGGGCCAGATCCCGGCAATGCCTTCATTTTTCTACCAGACGCTGCTGCTGTTAACGCTCAGCACCGGGGTCATTTACCGGTACCTGCTAAAGATGAATAAGCCTGCGCTATTCACCCAGATGTACCTCCTTACCATGGTTGTGAAGCTGATCGCCTACCTGGCCTATAACCTGATTGTTGTCCTTGAAGATCGAAGCGGTTCGGTGCTGAACGTTGTCTTTTTCCTTGTTCTGTACCTCGTTTTTACTGCTGTTGAGGTGATCTTTCTTTATCGCAAAATCACTACGCGGTAGTCCCTCAAAAAGACCCAAATATTTTTTAAAACATTTTTTTGGCTACGTAGAATTAATACCTTTGCGGTCGGATTTAAAAAGCCTCCGAAACAGGTCAAAATGAGCGTTTTCTCCAGCATTTTAAGACGAATTTCTATACTGAGTTTATTGTCTTTTTTCGTTTTTTCTGTGGCTCTGGCACAGGATGAACATGCATCTGATTCCAGCGCTCACCAGGAATCCGGTCACGCAGAATTTAACGCCAGTGAGGTGATTGTTCACCACGTTCTGGATGACCATATCTGGCACCTTTGGGATGGTCATTATGGCACCATCTACCTGCCGGTAATTGTAAAAGCAAACGATGGCTGGAAGGTGTTTTCGTCTCATCGTTTCTTTGATGACCATCACAAACCGTCACAGACGTACGAAGGTCTTAAGCTTGAGCACAGCCATATTATCGATGCTGAAACACACGAAGCTGTATTTGATATTTCGATCACCAAGAACGTAGCCATGCTCCTGATCAATGCTGTTCTTTTGGTGCTTGTATTTACAGCGGTTGCCCGTGGATATAAAAAGAACAGGGGAGCAGCTCCAAAGGGTATTCAGTCTTTCTTCGAGCCTATAATTCTTTTTGTTCGCGATGAAGTAGTAAAGCCCAACATTGGTCACCACTACGAGAAGTTCTTCCCTTACCTGTTGACGTTGTTTTTCTTTATTCTCTTCGGAAACCTGCTGGGTCTTTTGCCGGGAGCCGGAAACATGACAGGGAACATCGCAGTTACGCTTACGCTTGCTGTATTGACTTTCATCATTACTAACGTAAGCGGAAATAAAGCCTATTGGGCTCACATCTTCTGGACGCCTGGCGTTCCGCTTCCGCTTCGCCCCATTATTATGCTGGTAGAAGTGATCGGAATTTTCACGAAGCCGATCTCATTGACGGTTCGTCTTTTCGTAGCGATCACGGCAGGACACATTGTATTGTTGAGCCTGATCTGCCTGACGTTTATTTTCGGAAGTATCTGGGTTGGTTTCGGATCTTCTCTTATTGTTTTGTTTATCAGTTTGATTGAGTTGCTGGTGGCGGGTATCCAGGCTTATGTATTTACGCTGTTCACATCGTTATACATCGGTATGGCCATCGCAGATCACGAGCATCATTAATCGACTAAAGATATCCCCTCAGCAATGAGGGGTTTGTTTCACTTAAATATTTAATACTATGTTATTAGCACTCTTATTGGACATCAGCTATGCAATCATGGGCGCTGGTATCGGTGCAGGTCTTGCAGCAATTGGCGCAGGTATCGGTATCGGTAAAATCGGTGGCTCTGCTATGGAAGGTATGGCTCGTCAGCCAGAAGCTTCCGGCAAGATCCAGGGTGCGATGTTGATCATTGCCGCTCTTATCGAGGTGGCTGCTCTCTTCGCGCTGGTAATTTGCCTGTTGATTTCGTTCAAAGGCTAAAAGCTTTGAAACCTGTCTTAGGCACTTGGCCGGACAGGTTTCTTTTTTGAAACTACATCAGACCTTAAACATATATGGAACTTCTCACACCCGGAACGGGACTTATCCTTTGGCAGCTTATCGTATTTCTACTGCTTTTCTTCTTGTTGAGCAAGCTTGCCTGGAAACCTATCATCAACTCACTGAAAGAGCGTGAAACGTCAATTCAGGATGCGCTGTTTACTGCTGAGAAAGCCCGTCAGGAAATGTCTCAGCTGAAGTCTGACAATGAGAAGCTGTTGAAAGAAGCCCGTGAGGAACGCGACAGAATATTGCGCGAAGCCCGTGAAGCCTCTAACAAAATGAAAGACGAGGCACAGCTTGATGCCAAGAAAACGGCTGACAAGATCGTTGAAGAAGCGCGTGCTGCCATCAACATCGAAAAACAGGCTGCTTTAAAAGAAGTAAAAATCCAGGTGGCGATGTTCTCTCTGGAAGTGGCTGAAAAGCTGATGAAGAAAAACCTCGCTGACGACAAGGCTCAGAAAGAGCTTGTTGACAGCTACATTAAAGATATTAAAACCAACTAGGCCATGGCAGACATTCGGGCAGCATCGCGATATGTGAAGTCCCTCCTCGGCCTGGCGGTGGAGAAGAATGTACTGGACAAGGTACATGCTGATATGCAATTGTTTGCCCAGGTTGTTGAAGAGAACCGCGCATTTGAATTGTTACTCCTCAATCCCATCATCAAACACGATAAGAAGAGAGCCATTCTCGAAAAGATATTCGCTGGAAAAGTGAATGCATTAACGATGGCGATTTTTGATATCATCACAAAGAAGAACCGTGAGCCATTGCTCCCCGCGATCGCGAAGGAATTTCATAAGGCTTATAATACCTATAAAGACATTGGCCCGGCCTCATTGACAACAGCGTTCCCGATTGATGCAAAACTGAGAGCGGAGTTTGAGAAAATCGCAACAGAACTGAGCGACATGAAAAATGTTGAATTGAAAGTAGAAGTAGATAAAGATCTGATAGGTGGATTTGTACTGGAGGTTGGTGACAAACAAATAGATGCTTCCATCAAGAGCAAGTTGAAAGCATTGAAACTGAATTTCAGTCAGAACCCTTACGTAAAAGAATATTAATCACACGCACACGCCCTAACATAAAACTAATAACGACTTAACGACTAACGATATCATGGCAGAGATCAGACCCGAAGAAGTATCCGCGATATTACGCGAACAACTTTCACAGTCACGTACAGAAGCACAACTTGAAGAAGTAGGTACTGTACTTACCGTAGGTGACGGTGTGGCTCGTATTTATGGACTTACACAGGCACAGGCCGGTGAATTGCTGGAGTTTGAAAACGGACTCCGTGCACTTGTACTGAACCTCGAAGAAGATAACGTGGGGGCCGTACTGCTCGGTGAATCTAAAGGTATCCGCGAAGGTGATACGGTAAAGCGTACCGGTAAGATCGCCTCCGTAAAAGTAGGTGATGGTATGTTGGGTCGTGTGGTTGATACACTGGGTATGCCAGTAGATGGAAGAGGCCCGATTTCCGGAGATCTTTACGAAATGCCACTGGAACGTAAGGCCCCTGGCGTTATTTTCCGTCAGCCGGTAAATGAGCCATTGCAAACGGGTATCAAAGCGATTGATTCGATGATTCCCATCGGTCGTGGTCAGCGTGAGTTGATCATTGG
>DASXWH010000205.1:0-12841 GCA_036503775.1 Ohtaekwangia sp. | reverse complement strand
TCAAACCATTGAACGTGTTGCGAAAACCGATGCCAATGTTTTGATATTGGGTGAGAATGGCACAGGGAAAGAACTGATTGCCCGCGCCATCCATAAAAACTCCGCCCGGCAGAATGAAAATTTTGCCAGCGTTGACCTGGGATCCATTACTGAAACACTTTTTGAAAGTGAACTCTTCGGACATAAGAAAGGCGCCTTCACCGATGCCAAAGACGATCGTGCCGGAAGATTTGAACTCGCCAATAATGGTACCCTCTTTCTCGATGAAATAGGGAACTTGTCTATGCCGTTACAGGCTAAGCTCCTAACAGTTATACAAAACAGGAAAGTGAGCCGTGTCGGATCGAATAAAGATACACCAATCAATATCCGGTTGATCTGCGCCACCAACATGCCACTCTATGACATGGTGAAGGAAAATCGTTTCCGGCAGGACTTGTTGTACCGGATCAATACCATTGAAATTGAAATACCTTCTCTTCGCGACAGGCTTGAAGATATTCCGCTGCTGGCGAATCACTTCCTGAAGCATTACGCTACCAAATATGAAAAAAGCGTCAGCAAGATAAGTGAAGGTGCAATGACCCGGATGCATAAGCATCCCTGGCCTGGAAATATCCGTGAGCTGCAACACGCCATCGAACGCGCAGTGATCTTAAGTAACACCAGTGTACTTCAGCCGGAGGATTTCAATTTTACACCCTCTTCCGGAAAGGAAGACGGGCAATTGAGTCTTGATCAGTACAATCTGGAAGAAGTAGAAAAACTGCTGATCCGTAAAGTATTGAAGAAATACAACGGTAACATCACCCAGGCTGCCACAGAACTTGGATTGACACGATCATCATTGTACCGGAGACTTGAAAAATATGGACTTTAATTAATGTTAAAAATTTAATGTTTAAAGTTAAATCTACCCGGCAGGTTTGTACAAAACCTTAACTTTAATCTTTAAACTTTTAGACCTTAAACATTAAACTTTAATCTTGAAATTCGGCATTAGAGATTTCCGGGCGCGTGTTATTCTGAGGGTAGTCATGCTGGGCTTCACGCTGGCGCTGTTCATGTTTATGATCACCCGGCCCAACATGCTGTTTGCAGCTATGCTTACAGGCGTAATCATTATCCTTCAACTCACTGAAATCTTTCGTTTTGTAAGTCAGACCAATCAGAAACTTACGCGCTTTCTCGAGTCGGTAAAGTACTCCGACTTTATTTCAGGGTTCACGGCCGACAACAAACTGGGCAAGAGCTTTAAAGATCTGAACATTGCGTTCAATGAAGTACTGGAAGCTTTCCGGAAAGCCCGCTCCGAGAAAGAGGAACACTGGCAATACCTGAATACCGTTGTTCAACAGGTACGCACCGGTATATTGTCATACGATGAAGAAGGTGAGGTACAGTTGATCAACACCAATGCTAAACGTTTCATTGGTATAAATACGATCAAAAATATCCGGGAGCTGATCAATTTAAATCCAAAGCTCTACCATGCTATCAACAGTGTGGAACCTGGAAACAGTGAGCTCTATAAAGGAAGTAACGAACTTCACCTGACCATTCAGGCCACGGAACTTCGCATCCGCGGGATTGACGTAAAGCTTATTACCCTTCAAAATATTCAATCAGAATTACAAAAGCAGGAGCTAGAAGCCTGGCAGAACCTCACCCGTGTACTCCGGCATGAGATCATGAATTCCATTACACCTATTTCTTCGCTTACCTCCACTTTGCGTGAAATCCTTGACCACGACATGGTAAAAAAGGAAAACGACTATGAGTTAAAAGGCGAAGCCGCTGATGATTTAAAGGAAGGGCTGAGCACCATCGAAAACCGAAGCAAAGGCCTTATCAAATTCATAGATGCTTACCGGGAATACACTTCATTGCCCAAGCCCAAGATGGTTACGGTACGCCTGAAAGATCTGATCGATCACGTAGCACAATTGATGAAGACCGAACTCAAAAAAACCAAAATCGATTTTCACTACGAATGCAGCTCAGAGTATCTTACGCTTCAGGCTGATCTGGAAATGATCGAACAGGTATTGATCAACCTGCTGAAGAACGCCATCGAAGCACTGGCTGAGACCGAAAATCCGAAACTTGAATTGATCGGGCGTTATGATGAAAATGTCATTAAGGTAGAAGTAATTGACAATGGTTCCGGAATTATTAAGGAAGCGCTCGAGCACATCTTCGTACCGTTCTATACTACCAAACGAACCGGCTCCGGCATTGGCCTCAGCCTGTCTCGCCAGATCATGCAAATGCATAATGGGTCCATTACTGTAGAATCAGAACCAGACGTCAGAACCATATTCACGTTGCGCTTCTAAAATACACTTGCCTCGCAACCCATTCATGCAATCTGTTGCGATAACAGATTTCTCTGCTATTTCTTTATTCTTTCCGCAGAACAACTAATTTAGGATACAATAACTCCTAACCTTATGAAATGCTTAAAACCTTCTCTGCTGGCAATCTTATTTTGCTTTGCAGTTACCCACCTGGTGGGACAAACAAAATCCTCAGGCAAATCTTCAAAAGCTGAAAAGAAAGAAGAAACAAAGGAAGATGAGATCAAGCTCATTGAGGATGTCGTAAAAAAATCAAAAAAACTTCCAGGCTTGTTTACCATTTATCAGGACACAACGGACGGTAAAGTTTACCTGGAGATAACCAAAGATCAACTCAATAAAGAGTTTATTCATTTCTCACAGATTACAGATGCCCCGGCAACAGATGCTCCAAGTTTTCGGGGTGCATATGGTAACGGAAAGATCTTCACCATCAGCAAACATTTTGACAAGATCGAAGTATCATTGGTGAACACCTCCTATTACTTTGACCCGAAGAATGCATTGTCACGTGCTGCGGATGCTAACATTAACAAGCCACTGATCTATTCAGAAAAGTTTGTTGCTACCAATAAGGATAAATCAGCCTATCTCATTGAAGCTGACAAGCTTTTTCTGGGTGAAGCCTTTGAGCAGATCAAGCCATCCCCTAACCCGGAAGAAAAACCTGGTCAGCATTTCAAGCTCGGCAGCTTTACAAAAGAAAGATCAAAATTCAACAGCATAAAGAATTATCCGCAGAACAGCGACTTTCTGGTTGAGCTTGTCTTTGAAGAATCGTATCCCATGAACTATGGCGATAACAGTCTGACAGATTCAAGACATGTGTCCATCAAAGTAAGGAATACACTGATCGCTGTTCCTCAAAATGATTTCAAACCACGCTTTGATGATGCCCGGGTAGGTTATTTTACCGATCAGGTTACGGACATGACTTCTACCAAGCCCGCGCCTTACCGCGATCTGGTTCACCGCTGGCACCTCAAAAAGAAAGATCCCTCTGCCGCACTCTCAGAACCTGTTGAGCCTATTGTATGGTGGATTGAAAATACTACACCCAAAGAGATCCGGGGTTTTGTACGTGATGGTTGCCTGGAATGGAACAAGGCATTTGAAAAGGCAGGGTTTAAAAACGCTGTTGTTGTAAAAGAACAACCCGATGATGCTGACTGGGATGCGGGTGATATCCGTTACAATGTTCTTCGATGGACGTCTTCACCTCAGCCTTACTTTGGAGGCTATGGACCGAGTTTTGTAAATCCACGCACTGGTCAGATTCTGGGTGCCGACATCATGCTTGAGTATATTTTTATCACTGGCCGTCTGCGCGAACAACAGGTGTTTGAAACCGCAGCCATGGATTTTCTGGCTTATGGAGAAAATGAGAATCACCTCCATACCTGCACATTCGCTTCACACTTGCAGCGATCCATGATGTTTGGAAGCCAGGTGATCACCACAATGGGACGCGGTGATGCCGAACAGAAAAAATTACTGCAGGAATCACTGTACATGCTTACCCTGCACGAGGTAGGCCACACCCTTGGACTTAACCACAACATGAAAGCCAGCAATCTCCATGATCCGGTAAAAATTCATGATGAAAAACTGGGACGTGAAGTGGGACTTACCGGATCCGTTATGGATTATTCTAATGTTAATGTAGCATTAGATCCTGCTAAACAGGGACTTTACTATGACGTTATACCCGGACCATACGACAACTGGGCCATTCAATTCGGGTACGGTGAATTTGCATCCGCTGAAGAAGAGATGAAGCTGAAGGAATTACTTTCGAAATCCGCAGCGCACGAATTACTTTTTGGCAACGATGCAGATGATATGCGATCAGCCGGTATTGGTATTGATCCACGGGTAATGATTGATGATATGTCAAGCGACCCGACAGTATATTGTGCTGAGCGTTTGCAGCTGGTGAATCAAACACTACCCAAGCTCAAGGATAAATTTGCCACACCCGGAGAATCGTATCAGGGATTGCGCAATGCTTATTTTGTACTGACAAGTGAAATCAGTATTTCACTCAGAGTAGTAAGTCGCCAGATCGGTGGCGTTTACGTTGATCGTTCAGTAGCCGGGCAACCCGGGGCTGGCAAACCATTTAGTCCGGTAAGCTATCAGAAACAAAAAGATGCCATGAATTTTATCAATAAATATGGATTCAGCCCAGGTGCTATGTCAATGCCTTCGGAAATCTATGCTATGCTCCAGCTTCAGCGAAGGGGATTTAATATGTATGGAAATAACGAAGACCCCAGGCTTCACGATCGCATGCTGAACATCCAGCGTGATGTATTAAATCAATTGCTGCACGTGAATACCCTACAGCGCATGATCGATTCCGAATTGTATGGTAATACCTATAAAGTATCAGAGCTGATGACAGATCTGACCGATGCTATCTTTAAAGATGACCTGGTTAAGTCGGTCACGAGCGCGCGCCAGAATTTGCAGACAGAATACATCAACCGGCTGACAACCATTCAGGCCAATGGTTCCCCCTACAGCTATGTATCCAAAGCGATGGCTTTCTCCGAATTAAACCGGATCAAAAAGATGCTTATGAAAGCAATAGCTCCTGATGCTTCTACCAAAGCTCATCGCGAATACATCACTCATTTAATTAACAAGGTGATGGATACTAAAGCTTAATGCTGATTATATAAAAAAACTGTTTTCATAGTATGCCTGTGAAAACAGTTTTTTTTTTATCAGGACATCTTTCTGAAAACAGCCGTGGCATTATGTCCGCCAAAACCAAAGGTATTGCTCATGGCTACGTTGATCTCTTTTTTCATCTTCTCTTTCAATACGATGTTCAACCCACCGGGTAGTGCCGGATCAATCTGTTGTGTATTGATAGTAGGAGGAATTATTCCATCCCTGATCGCCATAATACTGATCACCGCTTCGATAGCACCGGCTCCTCCAAGTAAATGGCCAGTAGCTGATTTTGTGGCGCTGATGTGAAGCTTGTTTATGTGATCGCCAAAGAATTTTGAAACCGCTTTCATTTCACTTTCATCACCCACCGGTGTAGAGGTAGCATGCGGGTTAAGATAATCAACGTCTGACGGTTTGAGGCCGGCATCTTCCAGCGCCCACTTCATTCCCAGCAATGCTCCTGCTCCTTCGGGATGTGTGGCGGTAAGGTGATAGGCATCAGCGGACATCCCTCCTCCTACTACTTCTGCATATACCTTTGCACCCCGGGCTTTCGCGTGCTCATATTCTTCCAGGATCAGAGCAACACCGCCTTCCCCCATAACAAAGCCATCACGACCTACATCAAAAGGGCGTGATGCTGTGGCTGGATCATCATTTCGTGTCGATAATGCTTTGAGCGCACTGAACCCGCCAATGCCCGCTTCGTTCACCGCGGCTTCTGATCCACCCGTAACAATAACTTCGGCTTTTCCCCAACGGATATAATTCATAGCATCAATGATCGCAGTGGTGGAGGTAGCGCAGGCTGATACCGTTGTAAAGTTCAAGCCCATAAAACCGTGCTTCATGGAAATCCAACCCGAGGCGATATCGACAATTACTTTTGGAATAAAGAACGGATTGATCCGAGGTGTTCCATCACCCTTCGCATAATCAATGATCTCCTGCTGAAAAGTATAGAATCCTCCGTTACCAGAACCCCAGATAACCCCTACCCGTGTCTTGTCTACTTGGTCCAGATCCAATCCCGAATCTTTTATTGCTTCATCACTTGACACCAACGCATATTGAGCAAATGGATCGAGCTTTCGTACTTCTGATTTCTCAAAATAGTTCAGTGGGTCATATCCTTTTACCTCACAGGCAAACTTGGTTTTGAATTTCGTGGTATCAAATTTTGTGATCAGGGCTGCACCGCTCTTTCCATTAATCAGGTTATTCCAGAATTCCGGAACGGTGTTTCCTAAAGGTGATAAAGCGCCTAATCCGGTAACAACTACTCTTCTTGGGGATGTAATCATGTAGAATTTAGTTTGTAGAATTTAAATATGAACTGGTTTGTGATACCTATTAATCGTTAATCGTTAATCGTTAATCGTTAATCGTTAATCGTTAATACTTATTTCATCCAGAATGTTTTTACAATGCTTCACTATGATCTTCATAGGTTCTTCGGATCGTTCCGCCCGTGCAAACATCAACGCACCTTCAACAGAACAAAAAAATAGGTAAGCCAATTCATCCGGATTAATGTCTTTCCTGAATTCACCCGCTTCAACTCCTTTTTGCAGAATTCCGGAAATAAAACGAACAGTAGCCATTAACTCTTCCGCGACCAACCTACGCATGAAGGTATGGTGATCATCCGCTTCAATGGCCGTATTCAGCAAGGGGCATCCACCGGGAATGGGTGGATTCAAAACATATCGCGCATAAAATTCAAGCAAGGCCTGAAGACGTTTCTTGTGTGTACCGGCAGCGTTCAGATGAGAGCGCACCATACTTTTAACCTGACTCACGGAATACCGGAAAGCTTCCGCACGGATTTCCTCCTTGTCTTTGAAGTTACCATACAAGGCACCCTTCGTAAGGCCGGTAGCCGATGTCAGGTCAACTAATGAAGTTCCATCAAAACCTTTTTGATTAAATAAGGAAGAGGTTTTCTCCATTATATAAGTCCGTGTGCGTTCTGCTTTACCCACGGGGCAAAATTATACCGTTCGGTATAATTTACAAAGAGTTTAGGCGACATTATGAAAAAAGCCCAAATCAGGGGAGAATAAGCAGGATTTAGGCGTGACAGAAATAATCTCCTGGTCTATTTCAAATACCTTTCCTGAAGCACATTCATGTGATGAACCTCATGACCGATAGTGGCTTTCAGAAATTCTTCTACGGTCATAACATATTTCCAGGCCTTACCGGTAAGCTGTAACTGCTCGACAGAAAGTGATTTGATCAGGCTTTGCGTTGCCCGTCTTACGTTTTTAAAATCCTCCAGTAAATCCTGAAAAGATTGTTCATCAAAACGGCTGTTGTTGACGAGTACATCCTGATCATATCCTGGCAAAAGGGTTTCATCCTTTCTGCTGAAACGAAGTATGCGATAGGACATGATCCGCTCATGATCAGTTATGTGGCCGACAATCTGTTTGATGCTCCACTTTCCGTCCGCATAACGGTATTTCGATTTTTCCTCTGACAAAGAAGCCAGAAGATTGAGGTTGTCTGTTGCGTTGAATAATTTCCTGTAATCACGTTCTCCGACCAATGATGCGTAGTAAGGAAATCCGTCTGCTACCGTAAGTGCCATAGTGTTGTTTCAGTTTATAAAATAGTTTTAGAAATAGAAATGGTTAAGTCAGGTTTCAAAGATTTTTTTCATCAGCACCCATTTTTCTCCCAACTTGGCAAACGGCAAGGCAAGCTGATACTTCCACATGAGCGTTTCCCAGTCTTGTACCACCGGATTGTTTTGATCCATTGCTGATTTCTTCTCAAAAGAAAAGGATTCATTTACCTCCAGGATCATGAACAGACGGTTACCCGTGCGCCATATTTCCATATGTTCAATGCCTGCATCGCGAATGCTTGTCAGAATCTCCGGCCACACCTGCTGATGCCAGTCTTCATATTCAGCAATGCTTGCCGGATCATCTTTCAGATCCAGCGCCAGGCAGTACCGTTTCATCTCAGGTAGATTTTACTTTGTATCCTTTCCAACCAAAATACAAAATCACGATGAAGGCTATGAATGGAATGATCAGTGCATTCTGAACTCCGGAAAGTGACAACCAACCGGTAAGCGGAGGCAGCACAGCACCTCCAACAATCGCCATGATCACCAGGCCGGATCCGAGTTTCACCTGATCGCCAAGATTTTTAATGGATAAAGCAAAAATGGTCGGGAACATAATGGACATGAAAAAATAAATAAAACTGATGGCGATCACAGCAGAAAGTCCCGAACCCAACCAGCCGTAGAGCGTGAGTAAAGCAGAAGCAGCAGCATAGAACGCCAGTAACTTGTGAGCTGAAATTCTTGTCAATAACCAGGTACCTACAAAGCGACCAATCATAAACAGAACTAATGCAAATGAAGCATGGAAGCTCGCAATTTGAGTAGGTGTCATTGATTCGGAATACCGATATATGGTTTGTACGATTTCCAGGTGGCTGTCTTTGGCAAAGTGAAGTTTCAGATCAACAAAGTATCCCCAGATAGAAGCCTGCGCTCCTACATAAAAGAACTGGGCCAATACACCGAACATCAGATGACGGTGACGAGTAATACCTTTAAAAGATGCATCCTTCTCCGCAGCGGATGATATCTCCGGCATTTTGGTAAGAGCAAACAAAATGGCTACAAACAATACTACACCGGCAATCACCAGGTAAGGAAACTGAACCGACTGCGCTTCCGTAATACGAATCGCTTCAGCCTGATCAGCGGGCATGGCATTCAGGATTTCATTGGTGTATTCTTTATCGGAGAAAATAAAAAGGCTTCCGATTACCGGACCGAGAATGATACTGAGACCATTAAAAGACTGTGAAAAGTTAATCCTGCTCTCAGCTGACTTGGGATCACCCAGCACGGTCACATAGGGATTCGCTGCTGTTTCCAGAAAAGCAAGTCCGCAAGCAATTACAAATAAGGCAACGAGAAACACCCCATATACCCGGATCTCAGCAGCCGGATAAAAAATAAGGGCGCCTGCTACATAGAGCAGCAACCCAATCAGTATGCCTTTTTTATATCCGATACGGTTCATCAAAAACGCAGCGGGCAATGCCATCACAAAATAGCCGATATAAAAGGCTGAGTCGACAATACCGGCCTGAGCGCGGTTAAGATTAAGTGCGGTTTGGAAATGCTTGATCAATGTTCCGTTCATGCTGTTGGCAATTCCCCAGAGGAAAAACAAACTGGTAACAAGACAGAAAGGAAGCAGATAGGATTTGGCTGCAAACCTGGGATCTGTGTTTGCAGTTTCAGATGAAGGTATAGGCATGCTGGTTTGGTTTTAAGGTCTAAGGTTGTAGTCTTTTCAGATTCAGGATAAAGCCCGGTCAAGGTGAACATAGCCACCATCAACATAAATCAACTGCCCGGTTGTATGACTTGATCTTTCAGAAATTAAGAACGCCACCATGTTGGCAATTTCTTCTTCGGTTGTCATGCGTTTACCCAATGGAATTTTCTCCGTGATACGCTGTAACGTTTCCTTTGGATTGGGTAATGTATTTACCCACTTCTCATATAATGGCGTATAGCACTCAGCAACAATAACGGCATTTACCCGAATCCCGTACTTCAATAATTCAACGGCCCATTCGCGGGTTAGTGCATTTCGTCCTCCGTTAGCCGCTGCGTAGGCTGATGTTCCTCCCTGGCCGGTCTCGGCAGTCTTCGATCCGATGTTTACGATAGAGCCTTTTGATTCCTTCAGGTAAGGCAACGCATGATGCGCCATGAGGTAGTAATGCACCAGGTTCTTATGCAGTGAAGCCATAAAGGCATCATACGTTCCATGCTCAAGGTTCACACCATCATTGACACCCGCATTATTTACCAGACCTTCAATGCGCCCGTATTGTTTCAGCACCGCGTCAACAGCACGCTTGCATTCTTCCGGACGTGTAAGTTCAGCCACTACCTGAAATCCCTTGCCCGAAATTTTCTCCAGTGCTTTCTCATTGTCGCTTTCACTTCTTCCTACAATAACCGGAATAGCATCTTCGCTCGATAATACCTGAGCGATGCCTTCACCGATACCTTTGGCACCGCCCGTTACAATGATCACTTTATCTTTTAAGAGTAAGTCCATTTGTTAAAGATTATAAAACTTCCTTGCATTTTCACTCATCACAAGTTGCTTTTCATGGTCTGATAAATCAGAAAGATATTGCTGCACAATTCCCAATTGCTGTTCATACGATGCAGCCACCAGGCAAACCGGCCAGTCTGAACCGTACATTAACCGTTCTGCTCCAAACGCTTCAAACAGCTCATCGAGGTATGGAAAGAAATCATCTATGTTCCATTTTTTCCAGTCTGCCTCTGTAACCATTCCCGAAATTTTGCAGTGAACGTTTTTGAATGTAGCAAGAGCAGCCATATTCAATTCCCAATGGGTCTTCTCACCTGTCCTGATCGAAGGCTTGGCCAGATGATCAACCACAATCTTCACTTCAGGCAGCTGATGGACAAACTGAAGCGCTTCTTCGAGTTGATAATGATAAATCAACAAATCGTAGGTGAACCCAAACGATGAAAGGGCTTTTATGCCTTCAATAAATTTTTTATCCGTCAAAAACCCTGCTGGCTCTCCCTGAACAATATGCCGGAAACCTTTCAGTTTTTTAAAGCCGGAGAAATATTCCAGTCGCCCAGGAAGATCGTTGGACCGAAGATCAACCCACCCGACAACACCTTTTATAAAATCGTTTTGGTCAGCCAGGGATACTAAAAAATGTGTTTCGTCTTCGGATTGATCGGCCTGAACAGCAACACAGCCTTCTATTTTATTCTGGTCAAGAACAGGTTTAAGGTCCTGCGGATAGAAATCCCTCCGTATAACACTCATCTCTTCCGTGATCCACGAGTCCCGAACAGGATTGAATTTCCAGAAGTGTTGATGAGAGTCGATCATGGGATTTACGAGGTACGATTTACGATGTTAGATTTTATTGAATTACGGATTTTCAAATCGTAATTCGCAAATCGTACATCGTAAATCACTTTGCTATTTGTTTTTGTTCACCCAGACCTTCAATGCCAAGCTCGATGATATCTCCGGTCTTAATATAGATCGGAGGCTTGAACCCTAAACCAACTCCCGCGGGAGTTCCGGTTGAGATCACATCACCCGGAAGCAACGTCATAAACTGACTGATGTAGCTTACCAGGAATGGAACTTCGAAGATCATATCGTCCGTGTTATTATCCTGCATCATCTTTCCATTCACCTTCAACCACATTTTCAGATTATTATAATCCTTCACATCATCTTTCGTAACCAGGTAAGGCCCCATCGGAGCAAATGTATCGCAACTCTTTCCTTTTACCCACTGGCCATTTCGTTCGAGTTGAAATTCACGCTCGCTGTAATCGTTGTGCAGGCAATACCCTGCCACATACTGCAAGGCATCTTTTTCGTCAACGTATGTTGCTTTCTTTCCAATCACCACAGCAAGCTCAACTTCCCAATCGGTCTTTACGCTGTTCCGCGGAATAACCAGATCATCCGTTGGGCCACACAAGGCTGTTGTTGATTTAAAAAACAGTATCGGTTCTTTCGGAATATCCATCTTTGACTCCAGTGCGTGCTTTGTATAATTCAATCCAACGCATATGATCTTTGAGGGTCGTGTGAATGGAGCACCTATTCGTGCACCCGTAGGAACTTTAGGGAGATTCTGATTTTTCGTCAACCAGTCAGTGAGACGTTTGATACCATCCGTTTCGAAGAATTTTTCACCGATATCCTCACCAAAGGATGAGATGTCAAACATTTCATTGTTGATCAGTATGCCTGGTTTTTCTGCGCCAGGTGCGCCAAAGCGTAGTAATTTCATAGTTAGTAGGTTGCCGTTTTCCCGTCACCAGTTACCGGGAATCGATTACGTATTTAGTTTAATAAATCCTCCATCCAAGGGATAGTCGCACCCGGTAACAAAAGATGCTTCATCGGAACATAAGTATAACGCCAGAGCCGCTACTTCATCCGGTCTTCCCATTCTGCCGATCGGTTGTGTCTTCGAAAGTTTGTCAAACATCTCCATTTCATTTCCCGGATAATTCTTAGCCAGAAAATTATCAACAAAAGAAGTATGTACCCTGGCCGGAGAAATACAATTACACCGGATGTTGTCTTTGATATAATCCTTGGCTACCGAAAGGGTCATCGAGAGTACAGCACCTTTGCTCATGGAATACGCAAATCGCTCGGTTATACCTGTACTTGATGCAACCGAGGAAATATTCAGAATTATTCCTCCACCCTGCTGTTTCATCTGGTGAATTACCGCGTGCATCATATTATATACACCTTTAACATTCACCTGGAAAATTCTTTCGAAGTCTTCTTCTGTGGTATTGTCCAACCGGCCGATGTGAGAAACACCGGCACTGTTCACCAGAATATCAATTCGTCCTGCCTGTTGTGCCACCGAAGCGAGTGCATCTTTCACCAATCGCTGGTCTGAAACATTGACCGCTACCGCATATGCCTTTCCTCCAACCGATTGAATTTCACGAACGGCTTCCTCAGTTGCCGTACTATTGAGATCAAGCACAAAAACTTTAGCTCCCTGGCGTGCAAAAAGTGATGCAATGGCTTTACCGATACCACTGCCCCCTCCGGTTACTACAGCTATTTTATTTTGAAGGCTAAACATGAAGCGTTAAATAATATGCTGTCAAGTATAGCGATACTCTGCCCGAACCACCAAACAAAACGGGTGATTCAGTCCAAAAAAACGTTCACGGAAAACAAAATTGATTTAAT
>DASXWH010000204.1:0-29222 GCA_036503775.1 Ohtaekwangia sp. | reverse complement strand
ATACTATGGAAAATCCGGTAATTATTTTTGGTGCCAGCCCAACGGGTCGTGCAGCGCGTGAAGTATTTGATCTCAATGGAAATGTGGTTTACTGCTTTCTGGATGACAATAAAAAACTGCATAACTCCGAAATAGATAATGTTACAGTCATGGGAAGCATGGATGACGATGGCTTTCTGAAGCTGATCGGAAAAAAATGTGAAGCATTTATAGCTGTTGATGATAATAAAGTGCGCAAAAGCCTGGTTAAAATGCTTCAGGAAGTAAGGCATGTTCAGCCCGTCAATGGTGTTCATCCCTCCGCTATACTGGCATCTTCTGCGGATCTCGGTCATGGAAATTTTATCGATCAGGGTGCCAAGGTCGGTGCTGGTGCCGGCATTGGAAATCATTGTATCATTCACCCCGGAGCTATTGTAGGCACGGAAGCAAAGCTTGGTGACTTTGTTCAGTTGGGTGCCGGCAGCATAGTGAACTCAGGCGCTGTGATAGAGGACGAAGTTTTTATCGGGGCCGGGGTTACTGTAGTTGGTGGCATTACCATAGGGAAAGGCGCACGGGTTGGTGCGGGTTCAGTAGTAATCGCTCCGGTTAAAGCAGGTGATACTGTATTTGGTAATCCGGCACAGAAAGTTAGCAGCTAGAGTATTACCTATTGAATGCCACTATGGCGAAGATATCCGAAACTGATTTGATTCTTAATCCGGATGGTAGTGTCTATCATCTGAATCTTTTGCCGAAGCATTTGTCTGACACCATCATCACCGTTGGCGACCCCAGCCGTGTGTACATGGTCAGTGAACATTTTGATGATATAGAGATTGAAGTAAACAAACGTGAATTCATAACCCATACGGGTACCTATAAGGGAAAAAGAATTACCGTGATCAGCACGGGCATAGGTACCGATAATATAGAAATATTCTTTACCGAGCTTGATGCATTGGTTAATGTTGATCTTAAAACACGCGAACCGAAGTCACGCAGAAAGAAGCTGAAGATCATTCGCGTGGGTACATCAGGGGCATTGCAGGAGGATATTCCGGTTGGCTCGCACCTGGTTACGGATTATGCTGTTGGCCTTGACAGTCTGATGAATTTCTATTCCCTGGACATGGATGAATTTGAAGAGACTATTGCCATTGATATCCAGAAAAAGGTAGGGCTGCCTTTCACTCCGTATGTTGTAAAAGGCTCTGTCAGTCTGAAGGAACAGTTTGGAGAAGGAATGGTGTCGGGCAACACGGTAACTACTCCGGGTTTCTATGCACCCCAGGGACGCGAGGTAAGGTTGCCCATCAAACTTCCCCGGTTGCTGGAAGATCTGAATTATTATCACAACAAAGACAGTGATTTCTGGCTTACCAATTTTGAAATGGAAACAGCCGGATATTATGCCATGGGGAGAATGCTCGGGCACGAAGCGTTAAGCGTGAATGCAATAATTGCCAACCGCATAAAGAATAAATTCTCTAAAGACCCGCAGAAGGTTGTTGACTCACTGATCAAAAAAGTACTTGACCGGATTTGAGCTTCACAAATTCATGGCTGTTTTTTCAGCGCATCCGACTGTTTATCGCCTACCGAAAACAGAATGCACATACTCATTGCCACGCCCCGAAATCAGCAAGGTCAAAAAATGAATTTCTGAAAGTCGTATGCTCTTAATCAGAGCGTGACTGAACTGTCCATCCGCATGATATATTTTCCTGCGGTAAAAGGGTCCTCGTTATAAAATCCGGAAAGGATACGGTGTGCAATTTGTTCAATGATCAGCTCATCGTCAGACTTACCTTCTTTTCCCCGCCAGAAGACCCGGCTGCGGTGCCGCTTCATGTCTTCAATGTAATACTTGGCGTGCTGGTACTGCTCATCCGTGAACGTGATGGTAAAGCAGGTTCTTACTTTTTGTGTATTCATAGCGGTAAAGTTTTTGCAATAGATATGCCAGTCAAAATGTTCATTAAGTATACCAAAAACCGAATAGTTACTAAAAGCGTTTGCCCGTAGGCGGGCGGGTTTGTCCATTATCGAAACATGTTAAAAGAGCGTCCGCTGAAGGTTAAATCCGTAATTTTACCTCCGTAAGACTATGAGAGATTGTACCATTTTTACCTTGTCCAATGGCATCCGGGTGGTGTATCAGCGGATTACGTCCACTGCCATCGTGCATTGTGGGTTGATACTGGATGTGGGAAGCCGTGATGAAAATACCGAAAACCAGGGGATAGCTCATTTCTGGGAACACATGGCTTTTAAAGGTACCCGCAAGCGAAAGACCATCGACATCATCAGCAGTCTTGACTCGGTAGGTGGTGAATTGAATGCCTACACCGACAAAGAGAAGATCGCTTTCTACGCTTCTGTCCGGAAAGAATATTTTGAACGTGCGGTTGATCTGCTAAGTGATATCACCTTTCACTCTGTGTTTCCGGAAAAAGAACTTGAAAAAGAACGGGGCGTTATCCTCGAAGAAATGGCGATGTATCTGGATAGTCCGGATGAATCGCTGCAGGATGAATTCGAATCACTCGTATTTAAAAATCATCCCATGGGAATGAATATTCTTGGTCGTGAGGATACGATCAAGTCATTCCGGAAGAAAGATTTTCATTCGTTTTTCAAAGGTCATCTGAGTACCAAGCGCGTTGTCTTTTCATGTGTGGGAAATATTTCATTGCATGAAGTAGAAAGACTGGCTAAAAAATACCTTGAAGGATTCAGGGCAACTATTCTGAATGGCCGCAGAAGGAAATTCACTTCGTATAAACCGCGGGAGGAAGTTCTGAGAAGATCTGTAAAGCAGGCCAAGTGTGCCATCGGAAGAGATGCTTTTCCGATTCATCATGAAAATCGTATTCCATTGTATCTGTTGGTAAATATTCTCGGAGGGCCAGGTATGAACTCGCGGTTGAATCTGTCGTTGCGTGAAAAGCATGGACTTGTATATTCTATCGATGCCCATTACATTCCCTACTCTGACACAGGAATGCTTGCTGTCTTTTTTGGAACAGAGCCCAGGCAGTTGGATAAAGGTATCAACCTGGTAAAAAAAGAACTGACTAAATTTTGTGACACACCGTTGTCTAAAAAACAACTGGCTTCTGCAAAGGAGCAAATTAAGGGTCAGCTGGCGATGGCGGAGGAAAATAATCTAAGCCTGATGCTGATGATGGGACGAAGTGTTTTTTTATACGGCAGAGTACCAAAACTGGAGGAGATCTTCGATAAGATTGATAATACCGATTCGTTAATGCTGCAAAATGTAGCGCAGGAAATATTTGCCCCTGAGAGTTTAAGTTATTTAACCATGATTCCGAAATAAGTATTAGAGATAGTCAGACTTCCGGACTCTCGGTCTCCCTGACTGGCGAACGAAAACACTCACGAATGGAATTTATACCTACCGACATTCAGCAGTACGCAGAAAAACACACGTCAGCAGAGTCTGACCTTTTGTCAAAGATCAATCGCGATACGCACGCCAATGTACTTTCGCCACGGATGCTATCCGGACATTTGCAGGGCAGACTGCTGGCCCTGATCAGTCAGATGCTACAGCCTAAACATGTACTGGAACTGGGTACCTATACTGGCTACTCGGCTATTTGTCTGGCAGAGGGTATTCAACCCGGAGGTAAGTTGATCACCATAGACGTAAATGAAGAACTGGAAGATCAGGTGAGGGCTTATTTTAAACAGGCTGGTGTAGCAGACAAAATTGATTACCGCATGGGAAAGGCCAGGGATATTATTCCGGGATTGACCGAAACCTTTGATCTTGTATTCATCGATGCTGATAAGGAGAATTACAGCGCCTATTTTGACCTGGTATTTGATAAGGTGCGCATCGGTGGCATCATTCTGGCAGACAATGTCCTCTGGAGTGGTAAGGTAACGTCTCCCAAGCCGGATAAGGATACACGGGCCATTCTGGATTTCAACAGGAAGATCCAGGAAGATTCACGTGTAGAAAATGTACTTCTTCCGGTAAGGGATGGGATTATGATGATAAGAAAGGTATCTTTGTAAGCGGATGACTTTACCTCCATTTTTTAAACTTGTTATGAAAGCATTCACCGCAGTTTTTTTTGTCGTAGCGATTACGGCATCGGCACAAACGCCAGAGGTTCCACACAAAATGCAATTTGCCGGCATGACGCTGAGCATCCGTGATGATGCCCGAAGGGAAATTCAGAAAGATGTAGATGCTCTTACACAATCGCCCAGGCATTTCATGATCAAGGTTGAACGTGCCCGCACGTATTTCCCTATCATTGAAAAAGTTTTTCAGGAAGAGAATGTTCCCGAAGATTTCAAATACCTGGTCATCCAGGAAAGCTCGCTGATCTCTGATGCTGTTTCTCCTTCCAACGCAGTAGGATTCTGGCAATTCAAAGACTACACAGCGCTGGAAATGGGTCTGCGTGTTGATAAGGAAGTTGATGAACGGCTTAACATTGTTTCATCATCGCGCGCTGCAGCCCGATACATGAAGAAGAATAATTTTTATTTCAACAATTGGATATATGCGCTGCAGGCTTACCAGATGGGAGCGGGTGCTGTGTTGCGCAGTGTGAAAGAAAGTCAAAGCGGAGCCAGGCATATGGAAATCACGAGCAGCACCTACTGGTATGTGAAAAAATACCTGGCGCACAAGGTGGCTTTCGAAGGTTCGGTATCCGGTGTGGGGCAGATTCAGGTAATGACCTATGAAACAAAATCAAAAAAATCGCTGACAGAATTAGCGAAAGAAGTATCCATTGACGAGGTGGAACTGAAAGCCTACAATAAATGGGCTAAGGCAGGGGTAGTTCCCGATGATCGCCTGTATGCGGTCATGATCCCGGTGAAGGGAGGAAACACCGAAATGATGGTGCTCCCAGCTTCAGCAGCGGCTGCTAAAGCGATCACTACGCCTGCTGATGTGAAAGCTGGCGAAAGTAAAGCTGCTGCTGTTACAGCCAAGAAAGAAAGCCGCATGAAGATCAATGGTATATCAGTGATCGAAGGAAATCAGGGTGAAACGCCCACGCAGCTGGCATCACGGGCAGGTGTTGACCTGTCGGGTTTTTTAAAATGGAATGATATCTCCGTTAGCGACCGTATTGAAAGCGGCCAATATTATCTGTTGGGTAAAAAGAGAGTGCGCGCAGAAACCGCGTATCATACCGTAAGACAAGGCGATAATCTCTGGCGGATAAGTCAGCTCTACGGTTTGCAGATAAAAAAACTGAAACGATACAATCGCATAGATTCAGATCGTGAATTGCAGGTAGGTATGACGCTCTGGTTAACCGCGATGCGTCCGAAAGATGCCAAGGTCATGATAGCTCCGGTAAAGGTGGTTGAAATTGATCAGGATCATACTTTTGGATG
Organism: Ohtaekwangia sp.; assembly: GCA_036503775.1. GTDB lineage: Bacteria > Bacteroidota > Bacteroidia > Cytophagales > Cyclobacteriaceae > Ohtaekwangia. Next base: position 23,843 of record DASXWH010000204.1, on the reverse strand, counting down.
GGAAGCAGAGCAAAGTACAGCGATTGATTCCATTCAGGTTCCGGCAACACTTCAGGTATTGCCGTTAAAGGATACGTTAAAAACGGTTCCTGTCAATGTTGTTGTAGATTCTTCTAAAACCTTACAGCCAATAAATGCGCCTTTGGATTCAGTGACAAAACAATCCGATACCATGGTCGTTACGCTGAAACCTGAACAACATGTGGTCCAAACCGGAGAAACCCTGTATGCTATCGCCCACCGGTACAATGTTGGTGTGATGGATCTGGTGAACTGGAATAACCTGAATCTTCAGGTAGGCATCCGGCCAGGGCAAATTCTGAAGCTTTCTGAAAGCCAACCTGTTGCGGTAGATGTTGAAACATCTAATAAGCCAACTCAAATAGAACATGAAGTCAAATCTACAGATACATTGTACAGTATTGCCCGTAAATATGGTGTTACTATCAAGGAAATAATGGAATGGAATGACAAGAAAGACTTTACCCTCTCAGTTGGAGAGAAATTGAAGGTTATTCAAAAGTAGAGGCTTTTTTTTGCGATTTTCTGTCATTTATTACTTCCGGAGTGGTTTTTTCGGGGCAGATTCCCAAATGAACTAAAAAAGAATATTTTTGTGATTCGTGAAAGCGGATGTGAAGCCGGATTTTATCTACTATCAATGCAAACAGACACCAAAGCCATAGACCTCGTAATGCTTGTTGATGATAATGATACTGATAACTTTATCAGTAAGCGTATCATTGAGATCACCAAGTTCGCAAAACGGGTAGAAGTTAAAGGATCAGGAAAAGCCGCACTTGACTACCTGCGCGATAACCAGAACCAGTCTGAAAACCTTCCCAGCCTTATATTCCTGGATATAAACATGCCTATTGTGGATGGTTTTGTGTTCCTCTACGAATTTGAAAAATTCAATGAGCTGGTCCGGAATAAATGTAAGGTAATCATTCTGTCGAGCTCAGATAACAAGCGCGATATTGATAAGATTGTAAATAACAATCACGTTATTAAGTTCATCACCAAGCCGCTTACGGAAGTAGCGCTGGATGAAATCAAGCTGAATAATATTTAATTTCTGTACTCCCCGGGTGTTAGATTGATCCATTTACCGGATCAACGGGTAACTTATTTTCGAACAAGTTTCATGGTATCAGGTTTTAATTGAAATTTACTTTCGATTAAAATCCTTTAGCAATGAGAAATTTTACCCGTCTTGTTCTCTTTTTAGCCATAGTATGCTGGAGTGGAGAACTCACCGCGCAGATTGTTAAGCCCGACACCCTGTCACCCTGGAAAAAGAAGTTCGTCTTTAACTTTAATGTCAACCAGGCCGCTTTTTCATCTAACTGGAAGGGTGGTGGTATGAACTCCCTTGGCTTGAATGGTTTGCTGAACTATAAAGCCAACTACCGGAAGAATAATAATTCCTGGGACAACGAGATTGATCTTCTGTATGGTTTTGTCAATAACTCAGGGCAAGGCTTCCGCAAGACCCTCGACCGTATGTATCTCGATACCAAATACGGTTACGCTATAAGTAAAAACTGGGATATTTTCACCTCACTGAATTTTCTGAGCCAGTTTTCAAAAGGGTATAAGTATGATGCGGATGATAACAGTGCATTGATCTCTGATTTTATGGCCCCGGCATTTATCACGTCTGCGTGGGGTCTGGAGTATCACCCGGTTCCTTATTTTAAACTCAGGCTTTCTCCTTTTTCACCACGGATAACCATCGTTCAGGACAACAACGGAAGATTTGATGCTGTTGATTCTATTGCACCCTATGGTGTTAAGGTTGGTGAAGATACCCGCTTCGAGTGGCTGGCCTTTCAGATGCTGGCGGAATTCGATAAAGAGATTGCTACAAACCTGAACCTGAAGGTGCGTTACGTCATGTTTGCCAACTATGAAACACTTGAACTGAAAACGATCGATCACCGTCTGGATCTGTTGCTGAATGCCCGGGTGAATAAATTCATTACTGTTGGTCTGGGTGGCATTCTCATCTACGATTTTGATCAGGACAGCGGTGCACAGCTGAGCCAGGCATTTAATCTCGGCTTTGCATATTCCTTCCAGAATTTTGAGGAGGAGAAAAAATAGGCCTCGCTATAATAGGCATCGAAAAAGGTCTGGTTTTTCCAGGCCTTTTTCTTTTCTGCACCACCTATAATTTTAACTTGCATGAAAACCCGCCTCTTTATGTCGAATGAAAAATTTGTATCGGCAATAACAAAGTCCTACACCACAAATCTTCCATCCATTTACCTGGGTGCTGGCGTATGGCAGGGCGGAATTTATGCCGATGCCAAAGTATACCTGCCGCTTCGGATGATGAACCGACACGGACTCGTTACCGGTGCTACCGGTTCAGGCAAAACACGAACCCTGCAATTGATTGCCGAGCAACTTTCTGCTGCAGGTGTATCCGTATTTATGCCAGACATGAAAGGCGATCTTTCTGGTTTTGCAAAGGAAGGCGCTGCTAATGATAAGATCAATGAACGTGCTGCTGCGTTAGGTATTCCATATTCACCGTCTGCTTTCCCGGTTGAAATTTATTCACTGAGCGGAGAGCTGGGTGCCCAGATGCGTGCAACCGTTACGGAGTTTGGACCCGTGCTGCTGGGAAAAATTCTGGAGCTGAACGATACACAAACCGGAGTATTGAGTCTGATTTTTAAATATGCAGATGATAAAAAACTTCCCATAGTAGATTTCAATGACCTGAAAAAAGTATTGAATTACCTTACGGAAGGAAAAGGTGCTGAAGAAATTAAAAGCGATTACGGCAAGATATCCTCATCCACATCCGGAACGATTCTTAGAAAAATTGTTTCACTGGAGCAGCAGGGTGTAGACCAGATCTTTGGAGAAACATCATTTGATATTGACGATCTCTTTCAGAAGATAGACGGACGTGGAGTGATCAGTCTGTTAAACGTTTCGGATATTCAGCAGCAGCCTGCTATTTTCTCGACATTTATGCTGGCGCTTCTCGCTGAAATTTATCAGCGCATGCCTGAAGCTGGTGATCAGGATAAACCCAAACTTATTTTCTTTCTGGACGAAGCGCATTTGTTATTTAAAGATGCACCTAAAGCATTCCTTGATCAGGTGGAGCAGATCATTCGCCTTATCCGATCAAAAGGTATCGGTATATTCTTCTGTACGCAATTAACACAGGATATACCGGCTAATGTTCTGGCACAATTAGGTAATCGCGTACATCATGTCATTCGCGCCTTTACACCTAATGATGTTAAAGCACTAAAGGAAACGATCAAAACATTTCCGCGCTCGGAGTTCTATGACTTGGAACAGCAGTTCACACAGTTAGGAACCGGACAGGCTTTTATTACGGTACTTAATGAAAAAGGTATACCAACTGAAACCGTAGTGACGCATCTGGCACCCCCCGCTTCAGTGATGGGACCATTATCTGCATCTGAATATCAGCAGAGTCTCAACGATTCAGATATGTATCGCAAGTATAAAGATGCCGTTGACCCACAGAGTGCATTCGAATTATTGGGTGAACGGATGAAAGAAGATGAACAGAACCGGGAAGAGGAGAAAAGAAATACGACCACAACATCCCGCAAGGAAAAGTCTACCCTGGAAGAAGTAATGACCTCACCGGTAGCCAAACAGGTGGGTCGTGAACTTGTCCGGGGTGTTTTTGGAATGTTGTTTGGAACGACACCCCGAAGATCATCACGCAGACGTGGTGGTTTATTTTAATCACGGATTAGTTACTATCTTTTTATTCATTTTACCTTTTGCTGCATGTGGGAAGATCATGATGAACCCGATGACTCTGACTTCGACCCGGAAAAAGAACGGAAGCGTGTAGAAGGACTGCCTATTTTTCAGAAGGCCGAAGAAATCCGTGAGATGACCAGACGGATTATTGAATCTATTGATGATGAAGAAGTGAAGATGATCCACAGTAACGTAATGCTCGAAGATTCCATGATCATTCCAGCGAAGATTGCCGGAGCTGAGGCGGTAGACGATTTTGTGCTGAAGATGGAAAATGCTACCGTCATTAAAATTCATGCACGCAGTTTACAGGCGCAGACCGCATCGTTGATTTTTGAAGAAGTGTTGCCTGAAGAATACCTCAGGCTGTTGCGAAAAGAGATTGAAACGTTTCGACTTCTTTTCCGGGAATGGATAAAAACATTCCACAAGTTTCCCAAAGAAGGTGATGGCTGGGGTTTGTTTGTAGAAGATGATGAGTGATTTTTGAACGGGTTTCATCCGGAACTAAAGTTTCAATGCGTTCTAAACACATAATGACATCATCGCAATTAAAAGGACATTTTACCGGAGAAATCAGGGGCCATAATTTTCTTAACCTGAGGTTATTTATATTCCGAATTACGTATCTTTGTTATGATTAAATCCTGAACTTATTCTCTGCATTGCCGGTCTCTCTCACTGGCTTTTCACAGGTAATTTTCCCCATGTAGTATAGTATTCTTTTCACCATTTAAGATTGGGGACATGCGCTGTATTGCTTTCATAGGGTTATTAGTATGCTTCACCTGGAGTGTTTCAGCACAGAAGAGGTTGCAAGCTGAGCTGGGGGTGCTGGATGCCCGCCACTGGAATTTTCATAAAGACCGCCTGGCACTTTCAGGTTACTGGAAAGCAATAGAAGGAAGGCTTGTGGATCCTCAGGCTGTGTATACTACACCGTCAGCGGACCATTTCTTTCCCGCAGTGTGGAATGATGTGCGGAACGATGGAAGTGGTTCGGGATACGTTACCTATTTTCTGAACGTGCTTGTGCCCGACAGCATTCAATCCTGGGCAATTGAAGTCCCGCAAGTATACAGTGGCTTTCGGCTTTTCGTAAATGAAAAGGAAATCGGATCGGCCGGAACTGTTTCTGAAAATAATGTAAGACCTCAGTGGATTGTGAAGACCATGCGGTTCGAATTGCCACAGAGTGACACATTGAAACTGGTTTTACAAATCGCCAACTTTCACCACCACAAGGGAGGCATCAAACATCCAGTATACCTGGGTACTCCTGAGAACCTTTTCAATCACCGGACAGCTGCCTATACCAGTAATGGTTTTGAGATTGTAGTCATATTTCTGGAAGGAATTGTGTTTGTGATTTTGGCTGTCATGAGACGTAAGCGGATTATTTTATTCTTCTCGTTGCTCTGCCTCACCTGGACTATTCGGTCGATGTTCTCAAACCTGTATGCTATTACGGTGTTGATTCCTGATTTTGACTGGAACTGGCAGGTAAGGATTGAATACCTCACGCTTTATCTCACCATGATCTGGGCTGTTCTTTTCCTTCAGGAATTGTTTTCTAAAATCGGCAGCCGTAAGTTCAGTTATACCATCGTGCTCGTCAATGTGTTTTTTATTCTGTTTACCTTGTTCTCGTCCCCCCTCATGTTTACCCAATGGGTTTCACTGTACCTGGCTGTGGCTGGTGTGCTGGTAGCGTACGGTGGATTCCTGGTTATACGGGCTGTATTTTATGAACATGCGGGAGCCTGGTTTCTGCTGGGAAGTGTGATGATGGGTGTCATCACGTTTGGGTACGATATTATTTCCTATCAGACAGCCTTGTCCTACAACTTCGTTTTTCTCAATATAGGCTACATAGTCATGTTTATGTTAACCGCAGTAGCGATGTTATTTCACCTTAACGTGCTGAAGGATAAGAAATCAAACGTGCTGACGTACAACGATCTGTTTGACAAGAATTAATAGTCGGTGTCGAGGCCCAGTCTGTCCTTTAATTCTTTCAGGATGGGATTCTTCTCGATGAGGTATTCGAATTTTTCGCGTGGTGTATAATATGTTTTTTTGCTGTCATCTACTTCCAGCATTTTTCCGATGATCTGGATAGAACTGTTTTTTAGTTTCTCGCGAATGAATGTTGATAGCTCTATCCGCATATTATTCAACATCGTTTCCTGCACCGGGTGATGGAGCTGTACCTGAATGGTTTTTCCATCCAGTAATTCATACGGCTGGCTTAGGAACTGGTATTCAGCCTGGAATTTTTTACGTTGTTCCGTGTATTCGTTCCATACCGACAGGAGTTGTTCGGGTGTAAAAGGCTGATCGGCTTCTGCTTTTGCCGCTACATCACCAGAGAGTTCCTTTTTAGAATCTACTTTAAGGAGATCCGTTAGCTTGACGGTGGTTTTGGGCGCTGTTTTAAACCGGGACTTTTCAGAGAAGTCAGGTTTCTGGGAAATCAGTGGAGGTACGGACGACTGATCAACAGGTTCTGCAGCTTTTGCTGCTGTTGTTTCAGCAACGGGTGTTGAGATAACAACCTCTTCAGTGTCTATACTAATTTTTTTTTTAATCCCGCCTCCGTGGCGAGTGATGCAGGACTTAGCTGATCGGCTTTCAGAACAGAACCGACATGGGCCATCTTCATCAGCGCGAGCTCAACGGTGAGGCGCTGATTTTTGCTCCCCTTATAATTGATGTCACACTGATTGGTCAGGTTAAGCCAGGTGAGCAGCAAAGAAGGCGATGTGGTCATGGCCTGCTGCGCATATTTTTTCCGTACGCTGTCCGGTACTTCCATCAATTGAACGGTTCGGGCATCCTGTGATACCAGTAAATTGCGCAGGTGCTCCCCTAAGCCAACAATGAAGTTGTGTCCGTCAAACCCTTTACGAAGAACTTCATCCAGCAGCAGGAGCGGTTGGGTATGGTTCTGCGATAACAATGAATCCACCACCTGGAAGTAATAGTCATAATCCAGAATGTGCAGGTTGCTGAGTGTATTTTTGAACGTAACACCTTTGCCGGATGAATACGTTACCATGAGGTCAAAAATGGAAAGTGCATCGCGTAATGCACCGTCAGCTTTCTGACTGATCAGGTGTAAAGCTTCATCTTCAGCAGGGATACCTTCGTATTCGGCAATCTTCTTCAGGTGATTTGCTATGTCACTTATCTGAATCCGGTTGAAATCAAAAATCTGGCAACGTGAAAGAATGGTAGGGATTACCTTATGCTTTTCAGTTGTAGCAAGAATAAATATCGCATAGGATGGCGGCTCTTCCAGCGTCTTCAAAAAAGCATTGAAGGCTGCATTGGAGAGCATGTGAACCTCATCGATGATATATACCTTGAACTTTCCGAACTGAGGAGGATACCGTACCTGGTCGATCAGGTTACGAATGTCTTCCACCGAGTTATTGGAGGCAGCATCAAGCTCGAAGATGTTAAGGGAGTTGGTTTCTGCTTTTTCTTCAAACCCGTTAATGAGGCGGGCTACGATACGTGCACAGGTGGTTTTTCCTACACCGCGTGGTCCGCAGAACAAAAGCGCCTGGGCAAGTTTATTGTTATCGATGGCATTCTTGAGCGTAGTGGTGATGTGCTCCTGTCCAACCACTTCATCAAACCCGGTAGGGCGGTATTTCCGTGCCGAAACAACAAAATTTTCCATGCGAAGGCGCAAGATATATTAAGAATGCGGAAAGCAAAAAGCAGAAAGCCTAAAGCGGAAAAAATATCGGATGTCCGCTGGTTCTTCTTGCTGTATTTTATAGAATCCGTCATCGTTTTTGTGGGGTGGAAGGCGGGCCGAAGACCCTTTAGGTATCCTCCTTCGTGGAATGGCTGAAATTCGCCCAGAGATTGCAGAAAAAAGTCTTCCTGAGAGGCAGGAAGACTTTGAAGAAATAAGCGTTACTCGCTAATCAGCGAGCACAATGGAAAAATTACCATTGCTGTAGCGCAGGCTTTTACATATGGATGTTACTTCAACATTTGATCCTTTCTTTAACATGATGTTTGCATCAGAATTCGTGTACCGTGTAAAGGCAAACTGAAAATTCGCGTTAGTAAACGAGTCAACTACAAGGGTGTAGGTTTCCACATACTTTTGTTTGAATTGACTGTTCTTGTTTTCCGCGATATCTCCGAAGCTTAAGTTCCATTTTACAGGTTTTTCTGCCAGGTAGGTATCAAACCATTTTTTGCCTGCCAGTTCGGTGGCACGTGAATAAAAGAAAATATTAATGATCAGATCACGGTAGAAGTTATCCATCGCTTTGTCAACAGTCTGGTTGTCGGCCAGTGCCGAGCGGATTGCCTCTGTAAATTCAACTTTAACATAGTTAGTCACTTTATCCGGGTAGGTGGAACTCCACTCATTGTTAGAATTTGCAGATTGGACATCAACCATGGATACATTAAGAGTGTTCGCTTCATCGATGATTACTTCAAAACGCGCACGTTGCTGCATGGCCAGAAACCCTGTTCCTTTAAACTCGTAAAACTGTGATTGTAATTTCTTATCGCTCCAATCCATGGTGTGCAAGGATATCTTATACTTGCTTTTAAGGATGTCATACACAACCGGAAAGGCCCGTTCGATGCTTGTCATTTGAATGGGCGTGTACTGCGGGACTTCTTTTTTCTTGGTTTGTGCATTCGTTTCGGCTATGATTAACATGGACAATACGAAGATTAGCTTGGCTAAAGACGGGATTCTCATAGGTAAATATTTAAGATTTAGGTAGTGAACTCTGAGCGGGACGTGCACACAAACAGGAATTGTCATCATCTGTAATACACAACTTCACGTCCGGACTTTTACCAATGTGCACTGCTTTTCGGCAGTTTATTGTTTGACTAATCAGAAATCTCCCAGCAACATTTCTGGTTTTAAGATAGGAAAAATAATGAATTGCGAGAAAGCGTGAATCTAATTTTGTTGGCCGCATTCGTGTGTAACACCGGCAACAGAACTTTTTTCCTTCTATATTTGTCTCTCCTTTGCCAATGGTTCATTGATAATTGTCAATTGTTAATTGAAACGGGGCCGACCGGTTTTGACAGGATGCGTGAGGTCGTGTGTAAGCATGCAGGCTCATAGGATGAGAGCCTTGAAAGATAGTCCTGAATCATACTTGGCGAGTCTAACTACGCCATGGCTGCTTAATCTAACGTACCGTTAGATTAGCTTAGGGTAGAGCTAAGAGCTCCCCGGCCATCATCGCTCAGTACCGTTGTTCTGCTGGTGCTGGTCAGCGGTGTCGTTCTGCAGAACTGCTCCGGACGAGGTTGCTAAGTCCGGCTAAGACACAGCGGCTAAGGAATGTTTTAGGCTGTTGCCTGCCTTGATGTTTCCGACAATCAAAGTCAACTAAGCATGTAGAAAGTACGGGTTCATCTTCTCTGGACCAGAGTTCGATTCTCTGCGGCTCCACCAGAATCAAAAACACTTGGGATAATAGTCCTAAGTGTTTTTTTGTTTTCTATCGCCTGAGAAAATCGATGCAGCCAGGGATTCATGTCTATTTTGACAAATGGTATTTTCTTTCGACCTTATTCGCTGATAAATTTATTAATAGTGCATGCAGAAAGTCTACTTAAGTGATTCGGGCCCCAAAGTATCAGAGGCCATTTATAGTTTTTACCGTTGGGATGGAGAAGGATCAGATAACGGATCTGGTCTGGAAAGAATTGTAAACCTGTGCCTTGAACTGGGCATCAATACATTCGACCATGCAGATTCCTATGGAAACTACCAGTGTGAAGAATTGTTCGGGAAAGTCATACAACAGAAATCGTTCAAGCGTGAAGACCTGGTGTTGTTCACCAAGTGCGGTCTGCGGATTCCGCACGAATCTCAACCCGATATCCGGGTAAGGCATATCGATACTTCGGCAGCACATATTAAAAAGAGTATCGATCAATCACTGAAAAAACTCAGAACAGACTATATCGACATTTTTTTGCTCGATCACCTGGATTCCATTTCCAACCTGGAGGAAACATCGCTTGCTTTGGAACAGGCACTGAAATCCGGGAAGATCCGGAATATCGGGGTAGCTAATTTTTCCGTATTTCAGCATCAGTTGCTCACCGCTTATTTACAGAGTGCTGTGGTAACACACCACCTGGAGTTAAACCTGTTGAATACGATTGCCCTGCAAAACGGGCAGATGGATTATATCAAACAGAAATACATGCGTCCGTTGGCCTCGGCTCCCGTGGCCAGTGGCAGAATTGCCATCGGAAATGATGAGGTATCGATAAAGATTCGCAAAAAGCTTCAGGCCCTTGTTCCGAAATACAATAAAGACATTGAATCCATTGCTGTAGCCTGGTTAATCAAGCTGGGTGCATTGCCATTGATCGGAACAAAAGATGAACAGCGTATCCGCAATATTGCTGACGCATTTAATATTCAACTGGACCACCAGGACTGGTATGAATTGCTCCAGTCTTGAGAATCTCGTACTGCAGATTACAAAGAACAAGCTTCGCAGGCTTGTTCTTTGTTTTTAGTACTATCAGGTAACCGCTAAAACCATAGTCAGGTAAAACTGTGCTGTAAGGTTGCTGTAAGGTTGTTGTCATTTTTTCAACCGGGTTTTGAAGTACATAAGAAACCCGATTCCGGTTTCAGGACAAGCTCCGGATATTCACTTCGGGTTCTTTGAAATTGCTCTAATCTCTACGTTTTTTCCATTCTTAAAACTTGGCCCAATGCTTGAATAGTATCCTCTCAAATCAGGCAGTTGGCCTTAAAAATCCACAGTCCCTCTCTGTGAATTCTACATTTTAAAGTTTTTCTCCGCGGCCGACCGCAGGAATTGATTTTGTAAACGCAAGAGTGAGGATGATCTATATGTCTTTCAGGTGGTTGAAGAATCTTGACAAAGTTGTTGTAGTGATGCTGGGTGGCATTCTGTTGACAGCATGCAGTAAGCAGGTAACACCACAGGTTTCGGTTGCACCCGTACCCTCCGCAAAAACTGATTCCGTACAGGTAGTCACTATAGTTCCGGGAAAACCGGTTACACTGGATACCGTTGCTTTCGGAAAACTATTGGCCGATGCGCGGGGCAAATGTATGCAGTTCTATCTGCAGCATTCCTTTAAAACACAATGGTTATTGGATAATCAGCCTTCTCCGCTCTATATAGCATTTGAAGAAATAGTAAGCCATGCCGGGCAATATGGATTGCGTGCTTCCGATTATGATTTGCCAGCCATCCAACAAGGTGTAAAGCTGTTGTACGAGGATAAAGTAAACCAGCGCTCACTGGTTGCACTGGATATACATATCACCGAAATGCTGTTCCGGTTCACCACACACCTAACTGTTGGTAAAATCAATGAGATTACCCGCGGAAGCGGAATATGGAAGCAGGGACCACGAAATGATCGCAGCCTGGATGTGGATTTACTCAACCGGGTTAAGACAGCTGAAGATCTCGTCACAGCTATTAAACTGTTGCAACCAGCCCAGGAGCAATACAATAAGCTTCAGCAGGCATTGGCCTATTACCGGTCGCTTGAAAACACCACACCACCAGCCATTGACATTATCAAAGGTCTGAAAGTAAAGCAGGACGACTCGCACAGTATAATTCCTTCAGTCAGAAAAAAATTATCGCTAACGGATCTCAAGCCTTATCCGATGATGTATGATAGTGTGACCTGTGCGTTTGATTCATTGCGCTATGATGCTGAATTGGTTTCTGCTGTAAAGTGGTTTCAGGCCAGACATGGATTGGAACCTGATGGCATAATCGGAGAGAAGACGCTTCGTTTTTTAAATCAGTCATTCAGGGAAAAAGCAGACATCATTGCGCTGAATATGGAACGCCTGCGCTGGTCACGCGATAAGTATGGAGATAATTACATTTTTGTGAACATTCCGGATTATACCCTTCGTGTCTATGAAAACCGTGAGCCGGCATTGGAGATGCGCGTGATTGTAGGCGCTGTAGGTAAACCCACACCAGTATTCAGTGATGTTTTGGAAAACATTGTATTCAGTCCAACCTGGACAGTACCCACCAGTATTATCCGTGAAGAAATTATTCCACGTCTGAGAAACAATGCTTCCTATTATGCTGATAAAAATTATGTGTTCTATAAGGATGAAGTTCCGATAGATCCGGCAACGGAAGTGTGGGATGATTCCTCTAACCCTTATCAATACCGGGTAGTTCAGCAACCGGGTCCGGATAATTCATTAGGTCTGGTGAAATTCCTGTTGACAAATGATATGAGTGTTTATCTTCATGATACACCCAATCACAGGCTTTTCTCAAAAGATTATCGTGCAATCAGCCATGGCTGCGTGCGCCTTGATGAACCCGCACGGTTCGCTGCTTACCTGTTACGCGATCAGAAAGGTTGGGATGAAGACCGCATTCAGAAAGCCATGCGCGCCAATCAGCCTGCCGGTATCCGACTCAAAAAGAAATATGAAGTACACATTGAATACTTCACCGCCTGGGTGGATGATAATGGTCTGATCAATTTCAGGGAAGATATCTATGGACATGATAAACGCCAGTTGCAGCAGTTGTATCCCAAAGAACAGACTTCAGATCTGGCCGGACTTTAATGGATAGGCTTAACAGTTTTTTCGCCACGTGCCATTGCACATGTGTTTGAAATCAACTGATCGATGTTGAGGTAGAAAGAGTTTTGCAGGTATGTGCTATTGTTATAATACGCAAATATCAATGTGTGATCTTTAATCGTGTCAATGATCTCTTTTGATAATTCCACAGGCAAGGCAGGGCAACCCTGGCTTCTCCCGAGACGTCCATATTTTTTTATCCAGTATTCACTCACATAATCCGCCTCATGCATAACTACAGCTCGCGCGCGCATGTTGTCATTGAATCCTTTTTCAAGTCCATCGAGCTTAAGGCTGTATCCTTTGCTGCCGATATATGTTTCGGCTGTCAGGTAAAATCCCAGACTGCTTTGGTTGGAGTGAATGATGTTTGAGAAATGTTTTGCTTCATCTTCACCTGTATTTTTTCCGTGACTCACATACGTGTTGTATGTCATTTTCAGGTTTTCCAAGTCAAGGGTGTAGAATCTTTTTCGTCTGCTCGACTGAGTGAAATCAATGATCGTAAGAAGTTTTTTGTTATTTAGTCTCCCTTGTTGAAAAGCTGTGTTGTAGCCGATCATGGCATAACGAAATACTTCAAGCGGTAAATTATAGTCAGAAAGATGCAGGGCCTGGTGAAGTGCAACAACAGAGTCTTCGAAATGTAATAGGGCTGCTTCTTCTGTTTCGTGAATTCCAGTATGGATCACAGAGTCAACGGAAAACGTTTCGGTTTTCGGTGCATGGTTAAGAGAAGATGATAAAGGAAAGCTCAGTGAAATGAGAACGGCAAAAAAGTAATTCATGTCAGGCGAGAGGTTTTTTTAATGGGCAAAAATAATCTGTCCCTGATGGTAAAAAAAGATCGTGATTTCGGAAAAGCTACATATGCCCAATTAGTTCGATGACCTGTGGGTTATCCACGTTGTGAGTAAAAAAATATCCTGATGGTGTTGTGATCTGGTGCGATTTTAACGATCCACGTAGATCGATTTCCCCACTAACTAGGTGGTAGCCAATAAATTCGTCATTTTCCGCAATCTTTAATACATATCCATGCTTTAAAAGGCTGGGTGAGTTAAAGGTTTTTAAGTAGCTTAAGAGAGTAAACCGCCTTCACTGACCTGCATGAAAGTTAATTTCATTCGCATTGGATTGATCCTGTTCATGCTGATGCAATCCGTTATCGTGTTATCACAGGATCACCCTGATAGTACCCAAACAAAGAAAACATCGCTGACAAAAAAGGCTTATAAGGAAGGCTTAAAAGCGATCACCGCCCGTCAAAAAGATACCGTCAGAAATGAATCCAGTACGCAGGCCAACGCTATTTATCAGGGAAAGATCATCCGGCATATATATGTTCAATCGATTGATCTGAAACGGTCTATTTATGATAGTACAAAGCGGACGAAAAAATTTGTGACCGATATAGCCGATGCCCTTCACGGAACTACCCGCGAAAGCGTGATCCGTAATCACCTGTTCATAGAAGAGAACAAACCGCTTAATCCGTATGAGCTGGCGGATAATGAGCGATATCTTCGCGATCTGGATTTTATTCTGGATAGCCGCATCCTCGCTTCTCCGGTTCCCGGAAGTGATGATTCCGTTGATGTTACAATTACAACCCGCGATGTGTTCAGTCTCGGTATAAATGTTGGCGGTTCAATACCAACCGCACCGGAAATCAGTTTGTATGATGTCAACCTGTTTGGCCGTGGCCAGCGCGTTGGTGTCACAACTTTGGTGGACCCCGATAGAGATCCTGCCGTTGGTTACAATGCATCGTATCGCAAGAGCTCAATATTTGGAAGTCTCGCATCGCTGGAGTTTGCTTACAGTCAATTGAACGGAGGTCGTAGTTACGGAGAAGAGACTGAATTTGCATACTTCGTCAGACTCACTCGTCCGTTGGTCTCTCCTTATTCACGTCTTGCCGGTGGGCTTGAGTTCTCCAATAACTGGTCGGAGAATGTGTATAGTGAGCCAGATTCTTCGTTTCTCAAATATAATTACAAGATCAGGGATGGATGGCTTGGGTATAACATCGGGATCAATAGTGAAGCCAGTAACCGGAACAGGCACATGATTTCAGCCCGTTTCTTTGATGGTTATTACCTCGATCAACCAGATCAGGAAGAATACAGTGCTGAACAACGCTATAACAATACAACCGGATTATTAGGGCAGTACACCTTTTACCAGCAGAATTATTATAAGACACGGTATGTCTTCGGCTTTGGCCGCACGGAAGATGTTCCCTATGGTGTTTCATTTTCCCTTATTGGAGGATACATGCGCCAGCAGGGTCTTAAGCGGCCTTATGCCGGAGTAGACTGGGCCGGATCATTTGCCAACCGGAAAGGGAACTTCTATTTATTTACGTTTCAGACCGGTTTGTATTACGAGGACCAGAGTGTGAGTGATATGGTGGTAAATACTACGGTATCCTACGTTACCCGTGCATTGAACCTTAACCGCTATAAAATGCGGGCGTATGCATTGCTCGGATACGCCCAGTTATTTGACAGTGAGATTAATGCCCCGATTGAAATTGATGATTCGGAAGTGCGGGGATTTGATGCTGATAGTGTTTTCGGAGACTATAAAGCAAGAATCCGCCTGGAAGCCGTGCTGTATACACCGTGGGAGTTGTTTGGCTTTCGTTTCGCGCCCTTCCTGGGTGTAGATGATGCTATTATTCATTGCCCCGGATGCGAAGAGGAGTCACGGGTGAATGTCCTGGGTTTCTCCGCGGGATTCCGTACCCGAAACGAAAACCTGATATTCGGAACCATGGAAGTACGTTTGAATTACATTCCTGAAACTCCGGTTACACCCAGTCAGTTTTCATTCGAATTCAAACAACGGCTTCGGGTAAAGAATACGAGTAAGTTTGTAAAGCCACCCAATATTGTGCGCTATTAAGACTACTGAATCTGGTTGGATGACCTGGTAAGGCGTATGAACCGAAAATAAAAAGTTTATTGATTAAATGTATTTTCGATCTCATTTTACAGTCATGCAAAAAATCACTACCACCATCATACTGGCCGTTATCGGGAGTATCAGTGTTGCGTTTACAACTTTCAAAAAAGAAGACATCTTCAGTAAGCCCTATATCTCATCAACACTGAAAAAAGTAGCAGACTGGCAACTGGCGAATCCGGTTTCATTCAATTCAAAAAATGAAAATGACTGGGCGCGTGCAGCTTTCTATACCGGTGTAATGGCTACCTATAAAACCACGAATGATGAGAAGTATCTTCAGGCCGCTACGAGTTGGTCGGAATCATTCGACTGGAAACTGGCAAAGCGTATGCGTCATGCCGATGATCATGCGAAGGGGCAGACCTACCTGGAGATATATGAATTGAAAAAGGATCCCAGCATGATCAGCGATATCCGTAATACATTTGATTCGCTGATCGCTGATCCTAAGCCCGGCCGCGAAGACTGGTGGTGGTGTGATGCGTTGTTTATGGCTCCTCCGGTATTAACCAGACTTGCTGCAGCTACCGGTGAACAGAAGTATCTCGATTTCCTGAATACCATGTTCTGGGATACACATGCTTTTTTATATGATAAAGAAGAACATCTTTTTTATCGGGATGCCAGCTATTTTGATAAACGCACACCCGGTGGAAAGAAAATGTTCTGGGCGCGCGGAAATGGCTGGGTGATGGGAGGAACCGTGAGGGTGCTGCAATATCTTCCGAAAGACAATCCCTACTATAATAAGTATGTAACATTACTTCAGGAAATGGCTGCATCAGTTAAAAAAATTCAGGGTGCAGATGGCTTGTGGAGGCCGAGCCTGCTGGATCAGAATGAAGTTCCTCATCCGGAAACCAGCGGATCATCTTTTTTCTGCTATGCCATTGCGTGGGGTATTAACAACGGCATTCTGGATAAGAAAGAATACCTGCCCGTAGTGAAAAAAGCCTGGAAAGGGCTAAACGAACAAGTTACTCCGGAAGGCAAACTTCAATGGGTTCAGCCTATCGGTGCTTCTCCGGATAAAGTCACGCAGGATAATTTCCAGGAGTATGGATCAGGTGCTTTTTTACTGGCCGGCAGTGAAATATTCAACCTGAAGTAACCACCAGTACAGGCTGGTGTTCAACCTGCATTTTTTTATACTTGCACATTCTTTAATTCCAACAGATGAATATATCCCGTGTCGGTAACTATGCGATGGGCCTTGCCGGTGTCGCTATTATTCTTTCGTGTGCTGTTTCTTGTGACAAGACAAAGCCTGCAGAAAATTCAATCCGGAAAATTGATCCCGCCAAAGCTTCTGCTATGGCCAAAGCGGTTGAGGAGGTTGTCAAGCCACAGATCGCAGACGGTCTCTCCCTTAAGCTTTGGGCTGTTGACTCACTGGTTGCAGCAATTGTATCCATTGATATTGATGATCAGGGTAAGCTATACTACACGAAGGTTAACCGGCAGGGAAATGCAGAGTTTGATATCCGTGGTCATCAGGACTGGGAGATCGAATCGATTAAAATTCAAAACATAGAAGAAAAGCGTGCGTTTCTTCACCGCGTGCTGGCACCTGAAAACAGCGCAAAGAATCTGTGGCTGGAAGACAGTAATCATGATGGTTCACGAGACTGGAAAGATATGACTGTTGTGAAAGAACAGATATTCAGTGTTGAAGATGTTTCCGGTGATGGTGTTGCCGATCAGACCCAATTGGTAATTGAAGACTTTCATGATGAAGTCACGGATGCTGCAGGGGGTGTATTGAAGCACGGTGATGATCTCTTTGTAGCTATCGGTCCGGATATGTGGCGTGTGAACGATATCAACGATGATGGCGTGGCTGATAAAACCGAATCGATCTCTCACGGATATGGATTACACATTGGATTCAGTGGCCATGGTATGTCGGGAGCGGAAGTTGGTCCGGAAGGGAAAATCTACTGGCAGATTGGTGATATCGGATTCAACGGTGTTGATAAGGAAGGTAAAAAATGGGAGCATCCGAACAGCGGTGTTATCGTTCGTTCCAATCCGGATGGAAGTGACTTTGAAGTTTTTGCTTATGGTAACCGGAATACCCATGAGTTTGTGTTTGATGAATATGGTAACCTGATCAGTGAAGACAATGATGGCGATCATCCCGGAGAAAGCGAGCGTCTGGTGTATGTGGTTAATGGTGCTGACTTCGGATGGCGTACCAACTGGCAGTTTGGTAAATACCGCGATAAGGATAATAATACCTATAAGGTCTGGATGGATGAAAAATTATATGTTCCGCATTTCGAAGGACAGGCTGCGTACATCACACCAACGCTGGCCAACTATGTTAACGGTCCGACAGGTATGCTGTACAATCCCGGAACAGCATTAGGTCCGGAATGGAAGAACACGTTCTTCATTGCTGAGTTTGTAGGCAATCCTGCACAATCCGGGATTCACGCATTTAAACTGAAACCCAACGGTGCATCATTTGAATTGTCGGAAACGAAAAAGATCCTCGGTGGTGTTCTGGCAACCGGTCTTGACTTTGGTCCGGATGGCGCTATGTATGTAGCCGACTGGATTGACGGATGGGATGCCATGAAAACCGGTCGCATCTGGAAACTTGATGTCACAAACAATCCATCAAAAGAACGTCAGGAGGTGCAGGCATTTCTTGGAGAAGATTTTTCGGATGTATCTGACGAACGTTTAGGTGAACTGCTGAAGCACGCAGACCTGCGTGTTCGTCAGAAAGCTCAATTTGAACTGGCCGAACGCGGTGCTGATGGAATGGAAATTTTTAAAGCCACCATTGGTCAGACTGAAAATCAACTGGCACGTGTAAATGCGATCTGGGGAATCAGTCAACTGGCCCGAAAGAAAATTGAAGACGGTGTTGTATTGGTGCCGCTGTTAAAAGACAGCGATCCGGAGATTCGCGCTCAGGCTGCCAAGTGGCTCGGAGATGTACGATACAAAGATGCCGGTGGCGCCTTGTTGCCTTTATTAAAAGATGATTATAGCCGTGCTCGTTTCTTTGCAGCAGAGGCATTGGGAAGAATTGCGCATGAGCCTGCTATCAATCCATTGATCGAACTTCTGCAAACGAATAACGATGAAGATATTTATATCCGTCATGCAGCCAGCCTGGCGCTGGCGCGTATTGGAAAAGCAGAACCTCTTGTAGCATTATCATCGCATACATCCAAAGCCGTACGCATGGCCGCGGTATTAGCGCTTCGCAGAATGCAACATACAGGTGTGGCACAATTCCTTTCCGATAGCGATGAGTTTATCGTGACCGAGGCGGCACGTGCGATCAATGATGATCTTTCTATTACAGCAGCGCTTCCGGCCCTGGGTAATGTATTGAAACAAACTACATTCCGGAATGAGGCATTGCTGCGGAGAGCTATCAATGCTAACCTGCGTGTTGGAACGGAGGAAGCTATGATGAATCTCATAAATTATGCATCGAATGAGGCAGCACCAGCTGCCATGCGGGCCGAAGCACTGGCAGCATTGAGTACCTGGGCAAAGCCTTCTGTGCTGGATCGTGTTGATGGCCGATATAGAGGTGAGATCACACGTGATGCAGCAGCTGTAAAGCAGACTTCGGCTGAACCGTTATTCAAACTTTCTGCTTCGAAGGAAAATCTCGTACGTCTGGCCGCAGTAAAAGCTATCGGAAAACTCCAAATTGAAAATTCATATTCACACCTGTTTGCCCGGTTGAAATCAGATACAGATGCGGATGTCCGAAAAGAAGCACTGAAATCTATAGCTTCTATTAATGCAGGTGATATTGGCAGTGCGGTCAAGCTGGCGCTACAGGATAAGGAAAAAGGTGTGCGTGTCACCGCGCTCGATCTTCTTCCAAAAATGAATATTGAGAAACCGATGATGGTAGCGTTGCTGGATAATGTCATTCAAACCAAAACGGTGGAAGAAAAACAGGCTGCTATTCTTACATTGGGTAGTCTGCCATTAAGTGACACAAAGGGGTCTTTTGAAAAACTGCTGGTTCAGCTGGAGAATAAAAAGTTACCGGTTGAAGTTAACCTGGAGCTGAGTGACGCTATTGATGGAACAAAATCATCAGACCTGATCCAGCGCTATAAGACTATCATTTCAAAATCGTCAGCCGATACGTTGCAGGCAGCCTATGCCGGTGCATTGCTGGGTGGTAATGAAGGTCGTGGTGAACGGCTATTCTATAGCCACCAGACAGCCCAGTGTATTCGTTGCCACTCCCTGGGTGATACGGGTGGAAATGCCGGGCCCCGGTTGAATGGTGTAGCAAACCGATTGACCCGTCAGCAGATACTGGAAGCGCTGATCGATCCCAGTGCCAGGCTTGCACCGGGCTATGGCATGGCAACACTTGAACTGAAGAGTGGTAAAAAACTCAGCGGCATCCTGCAGGAAGAAACCGGCAACATGATAAAACTTAAGGTGGGCAGTAATCCGGATACCACAATCCATAAAAAAGATATTGCTGTTCGCAAAGATGCGGCATCCAGTATGCCACCCATGCGTCTGCTGCTCACGAAAAAAGAAATTCGTGACGTGGTGAGTTTCATTGCTACATTAAAAGACGAGTAAAGGTTTATGTATACTCCGCTTTTAAATCATATCCGGAAATATATTTCCGTGGATGATGAAGAGGAGAAGCTCCTTTTGTCGCTGGCACAATTCAGAGAAGTGCGTAACAAGGAATTTCTGCTGGAGGCCGGTCAGGTTTGTTCAGCAAATTACTTTGTGTGTGACGGTTGTTTCCGCATGTATCTCAACACCGATTATGGCACTGAACAGATCATTCAGTTCGGTATCAATAACTGGTGGATATCCGATTATACCAGTTTTGAGAGTCAACGCCCTTCGGAGCTTTTTATTCAGGCTGTAGAGAAATCGTCCATAGTGATCCTGGAAAAACCATCACAGGATGAATTACTAAAACAGATTCCGCAGCTTGAGCGGTACTTCCGGTTGATCTTCCAGCGTGCTTATTCGGCACAGCTTTCCCGCATACATTTCATGATGAATTTTTCAGGTGAAGAACGATACCACCATCTCCGGAATGCTTTTCCTGATTTTGTTCAACGTGTTCCTCAATTCATGCTGGCTTCTTACCTGGGTTTTACGCCTGAATTCCTCAGTAAGATCAGGGGTAAAAAGAGCTGAGGGTTCCGTTCTTAATCAAGATTAAGTTTTTTTAGCCTGTC
Organism: Ohtaekwangia sp.; assembly: GCA_036503775.1. Lineage (GTDB taxonomy): Bacteria > Bacteroidota > Bacteroidia > Cytophagales > Cyclobacteriaceae > Ohtaekwangia. The sequence goes on along the minus strand of DASXWH010000204.1, from coordinate 3,251 downwards.
CGGCTATTCCTTTGTTCCATCAAAACAAAATAACACGTATGGAAACAAGGATGAAATTGAATGACGTTGAGCCCGAAGGCTACAAGTTTATGTTTTCGTTTGAAAAGTATATCGGGACAACACAACTGACTAAAATCCACAAGGAGTTGATCAAGATCAGGGCATCGCAGATTAATGGTTGTGCCTACTGCGTGGATATGCATACGAAAGATGCCCGTAAAGCCGGGGAACGTGAGCAACGGATTTATGCATTAACGGCATGGCGGGATACCCCCTTCTTTACAGCGGAAGAAAAAGCGATCCTTGCCCTGACAGAAGAAGTGACATTGATCCACAATCGTGTTTCTGATGCTACCTACAACAATGCGGTGGAAGTGTTGGGAGAGAAGTATACAGCTCAGGTTATCATGGCCATTATTGTTATCAACGCCTGGAACAGAATTGGTGTAACCACTGAATTGGTTCCGCAGGCTGATGAACTGGTGACGGCCTGAATTAATAAGGAGAGCCTCTCCTTATATTATGTCTTTTTCAGTTGAGTAAAACTGCGTTGTTTCTTGGCGATTTTCCCAATGGTGAGTCCCTGTACAACGATGGAAAAGATCACTACATAATAGGTGATCGCCAGGAATAAGTTTTGATTCGGGGTATGATCAAGTGTAAGGGCAAGCGCAACAGAAACACCACCACGTATACCTCCCCATACCAATATGGTAATGGACTTGGGGTCAAATCGTCCGATGTTCGGAATGAAACGAATCGGCAGCCACACCGAAAAGAAACGAGCCAACAGTACAATTCCAATGGCAATACATCCGATCATCCAGTATTGGTTCAGGTCAGCAATCAAAAGTATTTCCAAGCCGATGATCAGAAACAACATGGCATTCATGATGTCATCGATCAGTTCCCAGAATTTGTCGAGGTAGTCGGTGTCCGCACGTGACATCGCTGTGGCTTTCCCGTAATTTCCGATGACAAGTCCGGCAGCCACCATGGTAAGCGGACTGGATATGTGCAGGTACCGCGCGATAAGATATCCGCCCATGACAATCGCCAGGGTGATCAGTACGGTGACTTTGTAATTCTCTATGGTCCGGATGCCGTGAGATCCGATATAGCCCAGTAATATACCTATTCCAATTCCACCTAATGTTTCCTGAACAAACAAACCCGTAACATGAATGAACGTGACCTCTACCTGGCTTCCACGCGCCAGCTGAACAAAGAGCGTGAACAATACAATGGCCACACCATCATTGAAGAGTGATTCTCCGGCTACTTTGATTTCAAGTGATTTCCGTATACGTGCCTTGCGCAGGATACTGAGTACCGCGATTGGATCTGTAGGGGAAATGAGTGCTCCGAATACCAGGCATTCGATGTACGGAATATCCATGTGGAGGAGCTGGAATGCAAAGTATAACATCACCGCCACCACTGCCGTGGAAATGATCACGCCCAAAGTTGAAAATATCATAATGGGAATGCGTTGCTGACGCAGGTCGTGCATACTGATGTGAATGGCCCCGGCAAACAACAGAAAGTTGAGCATGGCGCCCATGAGCACTTCGGAGAGATTGACGTTTGAAACGATAGCGGCTGCTTCATTGTGAATCCACGCATAGGATTTACCAACAGCTACCAGGCTGATGGAAACCACCATAGCAATAACCATAACCCCAATGGTTGATGGTAGTTTTAAAAAACGAACATTGATATAGGAGAATACAGCAGCAATTACAATAAGGAGAGAAAAGGAGTAGTATAATTCCATATCAGGTTCGGTCGGATATTAAAGATAGAATTTCCCCTGCGTTATTTGAAACCCTTCGCTGATTTCAGTTCAAAGCGGGGTCTAACGGCATGGCTTGTCCGTTGGTCCGTTGTAAAAGTCGGTTTGGTTACTTAATTTCGGTGCAGAGCCCATCTGGCCGTTCACGTTGATCGTGACGGAAAGATGGGCTTTTACTTTTCAGGGTCTATAATACCAGGTAGTTTTCAAACGGAGCGGCCGGTTGTGCAGAATAGTTTACGGAATGTATTTTCGAATCAGCATATGAAAATAGCTTTCATCATCACGGCTTCAGTAACCCTCATATCGGCTATTCTTATGGGATCCATTGCTGAAAACTTTTACTTTTCCGATGGTCATCATTTTTCCATACTGGATATTGAAATGGCTGACAGCAAGGATGATCTGGCGCTTATGTTCAGCGCCATGAACAGCGATGTACTCGAAAGCGTAAGACTTCATCTGCATGTTGATTATGTATTCATGGTGGGTTGTTATCCATTTGTTGCTCTGGTTTGTTTCGCCCAGGCAAGATATTCTTCCGGGCTATGGAAAAAAGTATTTACCGCGTTGGCGTATGCGCAGGTACTGCCATTTGCTTTTGATATCATCGAAAATATTTCTCTGGAACAGTGGCTTGACTGTACAGGCTGTGGATTGAACTTTTTTGTATTCAGGTTCATGGTGATAGCGAAATTCAGTATTGCACTGGGTGCTTACCTGGTGTGCTCGTTGTTGTTACTATATCGTTCACTCTAACCAATTCTATTATGAGTAAACCTACTTTCTATGTTGGCCTTTGTATGGCAGGTGCCGTATCTGCCGGTGCTTACACAGCCGGTGTTGTGGATTACCTTATCGAAGCTCTGGATAACTGGGAAAAAAACAGGGGAAAGGACGGTATACCTGATCATCTGGTGAGTATACCCGTGATTGGAGGAGCTTCGGCCGGAGGTATGACCGGGATTCTTACAGCCAGTGCAATCAACAATGTCATTCCTCACGTGAGTACAATGGGACAAAGCAATGCTATTGAAAATAAATTCTGGCATACGTGGGTCGATCTGTTGAAAGACGACATGTTTCCTGAGCTTTTGAAAACGAATGATATCAAAGAAGGTAAGATCCTTTCATTGTTTAATTCGTCTTTCATAGACAAGATCGCTGCGCGGTTTGTAAATGTTGATGCAGCTCACTGGATTGAAAGACCTTACTTCAAAGACCTGAAGATCTTCACTACACTTACCAGTCTGAAAGGGCTCTCCTTTAATATAGGGTTGCTGGGTTCTGGTGAAAATCGTGATCAGTATTGTGTTTCGCGTCATAATGATTACGCGTGTTTTAAACTCAATGACAATACATATTCTAATGACGGCTGGATTCCACTTGATTTCAGAGTACCGGAAACCGTTAAGCTTGCCGGTGATGCTGCGATGGCAACCGGAGCTTTTCCCGT
>DASXWH010000203.1:0-9738 GCA_036503775.1 Ohtaekwangia sp. | reverse complement strand
TGAGCACATTTTGTATCGGGAAATAATGGAAAAATTCAAATTAAAAGAAGGCGAAGAGTATATAGCACTTAAAGATCTTATTAAACTATTAGGCTGGGCAGACACCGGAGGGGAAGCTATGTCTCGCATCGACAATCGGGAGATAAACGTGAATGGGGCAATCGAAACTCAACGAAGGAAGAAAATCAAAAGAGGTGATGTCGTGATGTCTGGTGATAATCAAGCTCAGGTAGAATAACGTCTAATTCATCGAACTCCGATACTCCTGTGGTGTAACTCCGGTATGCTGCTTGAACACCCTTGTAAAGTGCTGCGGGTATTTGAAACCCAGCTCATAAGCAATTTCACTTACTGACTTATTTGCATCGAAGATCCTGGCTTTTGCCGCATCGATAAGTTTCAGGTGAATGTACTCGTTGGCTGACTTACCCATCTCCTTCTTGATGAGATCACCAAAATAATTTGCGGAAAGATTCAATTCATTTGCACAGTATGCCACTGATGGTAGCCCAACTTCCTGAGGTTTATCTGAGGCAAAGAAATCATTCAGCAAGGATTCAAAACGTTCAAGAATTCCTTTGTTTGTGTTGTCGCGAGTGATGAATTGCCGATCATAAAACCGAACGCAATAGTTCAAAAATAACTCGATGTTTGAGGCGATCAATGTCTTGCTATGCTTATCAACTGCGTGCTCCAGTTCGTATCTAATTTTAGAAAAGCAATCGAGAATGATTTGCATTTCGCGCTCTGATAAGTGAAGTGCTTCCTTTGTGGTGTATGAAAAAAAAGTATAATCACTGATGTGGCGTCCGAGCGAAGTTCCGTGAATGAAGTCGGCATGAAATACTAATGCGAGTCCCTGGGGTTGGTAAAACTCGTCTCCGGCAGAACCGATCACCTGACCAGGCGCCAGGAAAACCAGTGTCCCCTCTTCGTAGTCGTAGTTGCTGATACCATACTTAAGGTCGCCACATTTTATCTCTTTCAGGAACACGACATAAAAGCCGTAGCTCATTCGTCTAAGCTGGCGGGGTGTTGCTTTGGACAAGTCCACTACACTAACCAGCGGATGCAGTGTCTCATTTCTGTTGAATGCATTGTACTGACCGACCGTCTCAAACTTCAATATCTCGTCCATATCGCTTTCGATTTCGATTCAAAATTATGGCTTCCCAGCCGGATTTCAGTGTTTACGTCCTCAAATCAGTGAAATTGGTAGGTAAACCAGTAATCCGTATAAGTTGGTGGTCCTTAAATAATATCAACTTTACCGGGAAACTCACAGACCATTATAGAGTTCATTCTCGTAAATCCTTTAACACAATTAATATGGTACGATCTTTTTTTTTGATTCTACTTTTTTCGACAAGTCTTCACTGGTCCTATGCACAAGAACAACAAACAACAATCACTGCAGAACAGTTGATCATCAATCTCTCCAAAGAAAAATGGCAGTGGATGGCAGACAAAAATGTCACCAGGCTTGCCACCCTTTTTCACGATAAGTCAAAATTTGTCCACATGAGTGGAACATGGAAGAAGGACGAAGAACTCGAAATCATTAAGTCAGGAAGTATTTGGTATAAAAAAGCAGACGTACATGACACGGCCCTGGAACTGTTTGAGGACACTGCGCTCCTGTGGAGTAGGATCACACTACTAGCTGATGTTCGCGGCAACGAGGTAACAACTCAATTCACAGTTACCGAAGTATTTAAGAAAGAAGGGGATGAATGGAAGATACTTGCCTTAACATTTAGTAGTGTTCGTGACAGTCACGTGATAAAACATTAACGCAACGCGCCCTTTTTACTAACTTGTATTATACAATTAGCACACCAATGGCAACAATAACCCTGAACATCAACGGCAAACCGCAGGCAGTAGATGTAGATCCTAAAACTCCTCTTCTTTGGGTGTTGCGGGAACATCTCAATCTTGTCGGTACAAAGTACGGATGTGGTATAGCACAATGTGGCGCTTGTACAGTTCACCTCGAAGGCAACGCAGTGCGATCGTGTTCGCTTTCTGTCTCAGCGGTTGCAAATAAAAAAATTACAACCATCGAAGGTCTTTCCGAGAATGGAGATCACCCCGTTCAGAAAGCGTGGCTAGAACATGATGTTGCGCAATGCGGCTATTGTCAGACAGGACAGATCATGTCGGCTGCGGCTCTACTGAAAACAAATCCCAATCCCACGGATGCTCAAATTGACACGGCAATGTCAGGAAACATTTGCCGCTGCGGTACCTACCTGCGGATAAGAGATGCCATCAAATCTGCGTCTGCACAAAAGTAAAATTGTTCTACTTACGATAATCTAAAAAATCGAAAATGGAAAAGATTAACACATACCAAAGCAGGCGATCATTCTTAAAATCATCCATGCTTGCTGGCGGTGGCCTCATGATCACTTTTAGTGGACTGGGAAAATTGATTTCTCCGGAGAACATCAATTCAATAAATGTTGCTGACGAATGGAATGAACTAACGGGTTATATTAAAATTGCCCCTGACAATATCATTAAGATCCTCAACCCTAATCCGGAGTTCGGACAAAATGTAATGACCTCCCTTCCGATGATTGTTGCTGAAGAGCTGGATGTGGACTGGAAGAAAGTGATAGTAGAAATGGGGCCACACGACAATGTAAAACTCGGACCTCAATTTACAGGTGGAAGTAATTCGGTCAGGATGTATTGGAAGCCTTTGCGTGAGGCAGGCGCGGCAGCGCGTCAAATGCTGAGAGATGCCGCTGCACAAACCTGGAGTGTACCCGTTGATGAGGTGACAACAAAGGCTGGAACACTCCATCATGAAAAGAGCGGTAAGTCCGGAAGCTACGGTGAGTTTGCATCGAAGGCCGCGACTAATCCGATTCCAAAAGATATAAAACTAAAAGATGTGCAGCGTTTCAATGTGGTTGGAAACTCAAGCAGGAACGTAGAGGGTTCAAAAATTGTAACCGGCAAACCGCTCTTTGGAATTGACACCAGGGTCGAAGGAATGCTGATTGCCATGATGGAGCATCCACCTGCCTTCGGAAAGAAACTAAAGTCTTTTGATGCCACCGAAACCCTGGAGATGCCAGGAATTAAAGATGTCTTTACGATAAAATTGTATGAAGATGGTTCCGAACAAGCTGCTTTCGATACACGAACATTCAATGATTTGGTTGTCGTGGTGGGCAATACCACCTGGGAAGTAATGAGTGCCCGTAAAAAACTAAAAGTAGTATGGGAACCTATCAGCGAGTCGAAAGAGGTCATTAACGGCTTTCGTGGTAAAACTGAAGTCATAATTCCCGCTGAACCCGAAAGTACCAGCACGCAGTTGGCAAAGATGATTGAATATTCAAAAAAGCCTTCGCAACAATTACGTAGAGACGGAGACCCTGAAACAGCATTCACCCATGCAGCACAGATTTTAGAGCGCACGTATACGGCTCCATTCCTCGCACACAACTGCATGGAGCCTATGAATTTCTTCGCTCATGTCACCGATGAAAAAGCGTTGCTTATTGGTCCACATCAGGCACCCGGCTGGATAGAACCTACATTGTCAAAAATTCTGAATCTCCCTCCCGAGAAAATTGAAATCCAAATGACGCGAATGGGCGGAGGCTTTGGTCTCCGCGCATACGGACATTACCTTGTAGAAGCTGCTCTTATCTCACGAAAAGTTAAAGCTCCTGTCAAGCTTGTATATAGCCGGGAAGATGACATGACGTATGGCATTTATCGTCCAATGTATACGGCTACCTATCGTGCTGCATTGGATGCAAACAAGAACGTTATTGCCTTTCATGTGAAGGGTGGTGGAATTCCTGAGCATCCTGTTCATGCCAACCGATTTCCCGCAGGAGCAGTTGATAATTACCTGGCTGAAGGCTGGACGATACCATCCAACATAACGATCGGAGCATTCCGCGCCCCACGATCGAATTTTAATGCGGCAGCAGAACAATCTTTCCTGGATGAATTAGCCGAATTGGCAGGCAAAGATCCAATAGATTTCCGATTGGAACTGCTGAAACGGGCGAAGGAAAATCCGGTTGGCCAAAACAACGATTACGATGCAGACCGATATGCAGGCGTCCTGAATTTGCTGAAAGAAAAATCAGGATGGAACAATCCCGAAAACAAAAAATACAGTCGCGGAGTAGCCGCGTATTTCTGTCATAATTCTTATGCGGCTCACGTTGTAGATGTCGTGAAGAAGGACGGACAACCCTACGTTGAACGCGTCTTTAGCGCAGTGGATTGTGGCGTGGTGATCAATCCGGATGCTGCTATTAACATGGTGCAAGGTGCTGTCGTAGATGGAATCGGAAATGCGTTCTATGGAGGGTTAACACATAAAGACGGTGTTTCCGATCAAAACAATTTCAATCGCTACAGAATCATCCGACATAAAGAAGCGCCTAAAACGATCGATGTGAGCTTTGTAAAAAGTGATGTTGATCCAACGGGTTTAGGAGAACCACCGTTTCCACCAGTCTTTGCAGCAGTAGCAAATGCACTATATAAAAATCTCGGAAAACGTTTTTATGATCAACCTTTTGGAAAGCAGATTGACGGCAAGGTTGATCCGCAAAAAATGTAAGAAACAATAATGCTGCGAGGTGATACTCCCCTGATGCATTTTTGCGAAACTAAACTTTTATCGTAATATTGCGTTATAGCAATATGGGACTTACAAAATCAGAAGTTTTCAAGAAACGCCAGAATCACATGGCAACTCTGGCAAAGGCATTTGACCATCCTGCGCGTGTGGCGATACTGGAATACCTGCTAACCAATCGTACCTGTATCACCAATGATCTGGTAAATGAGCTTCCCCTATCGCAGTCAACTATTTCACAACATTTAAAAGAACTCAAGCAGATTGGCATCATAAAAGGTGAAGTGGAAGGTCCCAAGCTTAACTACTGTATCGATGAACACGTATGGGAAGAAGCCCGGGATGTGTTTGTGAACTTCTTCGACAAGTATGTTCCAAAAAATTGTTGCTGATTTTTTTTACCCTACACTAACGCAATATTACGATAGCAAATCCAACCCGATTATGTCGACCACTACACGACCATCGCTTCAGTCTACAATTCAAAAGCTTACGGGCGAATTCAATCAGATTCCGGAATCCCGAAAGCCGATACTTAAAGAATTGACAGACTATGTTTCACAAAAAGCTAAAGCCAATCAGACCATCAACCTCAATTTCATCTGCACGCACAATTCACGCAGAAGTCATATCTCGCAGGTGTGGGCACAGGCTGCAGCACAGTATTACGGAGTAAGCGGAGTGCAATGCTATTCGGGTGGTACGGAAGCTACTGCTTTCAACCCCAGGGCTGTTAAAGCCATGCAGGATGCCGGGTTTGATATTCAGGTATTTAAAGATGGCAGCAATCCAATCTATAAGGTTACGTTTTCAAATGAGGCACAGCCGCTTACCGTATTCTCTAAAAAGTATGATGATGACTTCAATCCAAAGAAAGACTTCGCGGCAATCATGACGTGTTCACATGCAGACGAAAATTGTCCGCTCGTGCTGGGTGCTACAAAACGGATCGCTTTGACGTATAACGATCCAAAGGACTTTGACGGAACTCCTCAGGAAGCTGTGAAGTACGCGGAAAGAGTTCATGAGATCGGCCGGGAAATACTCTATGCTTTTTCGCAAGTGAAATGAAAAGGTACTGCGCTGAACTGGTAGGAACATTCGCGCTTGTATTCTGTGGTACGGGTGCCATCATTATTAATCAGGAATCGGCCGGAGTAGTCACTCATCCCGGGATCGCCTTTACATTCGGACTGATCGTAATGGTTATGATCTATGCGTTGGGACCAATCTCCGGAGCGCATTTGAACCCTGCCGTTACCATTGCATTTACCGTGGCGAAGCGCTTTCCAGCGAAGGAGATACTGCCATACCTCATGAGCCAGGCTGTCGGAGCATTCGCTGCTTCGTTGACCTTGAGACTGCTCTTTGAAAAGAATGAATTTCTGGGTGCGACAATGCCAGCAGGAACGGAGTTACAATCATTCGTGCTGGAAGTTATCCTCACATTCTTTTTGATGCTCGTAATTATCAATGTTGCGACCGGCTCAAAGGAACAAGGAATGTTTGCCGGACTTGCCATCGGAAGCACGGTATTACTTGAAGCGATGTTTGCCGGGCCGGTCTGTGGTGCGTCAATGAATCCGATTCGCTCTATCTCACCTGCAATTGTTTCAGGACACGTTGAGCATTTATGGGTCTACATGGTTGCTCCGGTTCTTGGTGCGGCATTGGCGATAGTGGTCTGGAAGTTTATTAAAACTGAAGCGAACTCAGCATGAAATACGATGTCATCGTAATGGGGGGCGGACAAAGTGGTTTAGCAATGGGATATTATCTCAGGCGCTCCGGCCTCTCCTATATCATACTGGACAATCAGAGCGAAAGTGGTGGCGCCTGGCTTCACACATGGAAGTCGTTGCGCCTCTTCTCTCCCGCGCAGTGGAGTTCATTGCCCGGCATGATGATGGCTGGAGGCAGTGACTATTATCCATCGAGGGATGTCGCGATTGAATACCTGAAATCCTACGAAACAAAATATAACCTTCTTGTCAGGCGAAAAGTTGAGGTGCATAATGTCTTAAAGGTCAATGATGAATTCCAACTTCAAACCTCCGAAGGATTGTTCACTTCAAAAGCGGTAGTAAGCGCGACTGGTACTTTTGGCAATCCGTTTATTCCAACATTCAGGGACATCGAAAACTTTAAGGGGCAAATTCTGCATTCCAGCCAATATCAGACTCCCGATCAATTCGAAAACAAAAGCGTTGCCATTGTTGGCGAAGGGAACTCCGGTGCACAGATTCTGGCTGAGGTATCAAAGGTGACAGGCACAATCTGGATTACGCAAAAGGAACCCCGGTTCCTGCCGGATCACATCGATGGACGTTTTCTTTTCGATGCGGCAACACAAATGTATGAAGCGCAGAAAGCTGGTAAACAATTCAAGCCTCCATCCCTTGGCGATATCGTGATGGTTGATTCCGTGAAAGAAGCGCGTGCGAGGAAGGTGTTTAAGAGTGTAAGGCCATTCGAGCACTTTACCGAGGATTCAATTGTGTGGACAGATGGCCACGAAGAAAAAATTGATGTCATGATATTCTGCACCGGATTCAGGCCTGGCTTATCCCATTTGAAATCATTGGGTGTCGTAGAGGCAGATGGTAAAGCAGATACTGACGGAACAAAATCAAAAAAGATAGATGGTCTCTGGCTTGTCGGTTACGCGAACTGGACAGGCTTTGCATCGGCTACGCTTATCGGTGTCGGCCGAAGTGCGAAGAAAACCGTTGAAGAAATCACGGAGTACTTGTCTGTCAACAAACCGATAAAAGCATGAGCCGTTCAATCAGATTATTTAAGTCGCATGACTGGATCGCGGTGCGCAATATTTACGAGCAGGGACTTCTTACGAGAAATGCAACCTTCGAAACACACGTGCCGGACTACGACTCATGGATAAAGAAATTTCATCCGCATTTACTTTGGGTTGCCGTTGAAAACCATCAGGTCATTGGCTGGGCTGGCCTGCAACCGGTGTCTGTGCGAAAAGTTTACGAAGGGGTTGTCGAGGTTACCATCTACATCGACAATGGCTCAGCGGGTAAGGGCGTAGGAAGTACCCTGATGAAGCACCTCGTTGAAGAAAGTGAGAAGGCCGGCATATGGACATTGTATGCTTCAATCTTCCCCGAAAACACGGCCAGCATCCGGCTCCACGCAAGTAACGGATTCAGGGAAATCGGGTACCGCGAAAAAATCGCTCAGTTGGATGGAAAATGGCGAAATACGGTGCTCTTCGAAAGAAGAAGTAAAATAGTTGGCAAATAGTGGTGTCTTTTTCAAACCCGCTCCGTCATTAACTTGTAAAGTAGAACTATGACATCCGTAACGTTAAACTGGAACAGCGTACAAAACGAACTTAAGGGATTCGTTTATAAAAGAGTCAAAGACAAGGCGCTGACGGAAGACATTGTTCATGACGTGTTCCTGAAAGTTCAATCGAAAATCCACCAGGTGAAAGAGACGGACAAATTGTTTGGATGGATCTACCAGGTAACGCGAAATACCATCACCGATCACTACCGGAAGAATGCGAAAAGTATTAATCCCAAAGACATTGATTGGGAATCGGCTCCACCAAACTTCAATGACTGTGTTTCGAATGCTATAAATGAATTGATCCCGACATTGCCGGATATATATCGCGTGCCTTTGGAGATGACCGAAATTCAAGATATGTCTCAGCTGGAGGTTGCTGAAAAATTAGGGCTGAACTACACCACGGCAAAGGCCCGGGTACAACGAGCTCGCCAAATGCTCAGGGAAAAGCTTGAAGAAGTTCTTATCGTAAAAACAGATGGCTTTGGTAATGTGATTCTTTGCAAGGATCGCGGCCCTTGTTGCTAAAAATTTCTGTTGTCTTTTTTCAGATGCAGCGTCTATAGTGCAAAACACATAGACACATGAGAAATCATCGGCTTGTTCCAGCGTTTCCAATTCTGAAAAATTTATTAAGCAAAACTTCGATTTCCTGCATCATTTTGTCCAATCGCCCGTCATATACATAATGAACGTGTAAAACAGGCCGGGTATGCAGGAAATTGCTTCTATCACTTGGGACTCACTCTATGGCGAACTGGTTAGCTTCGTCCATACGAAGGTTAAAGATAAACCTACAGCAGAAGACATCGTTCAGGATGTCTTTATCAAAGTACACACCAGAGGCAGTCAGTTAAAAGAAACTGAAAAGATCGCTAACTGGATTTATCAGATCACGCGAAATGCGGTAGCGGATCATTTTCGGAAGGCCGCCAGAAATATCAAACCTGTCAACGTTGACTGGGAAAGTTCATACCACGAATTCAATGATTGTGTAGCGCACTGTCTCCAGGTATTGATGAACACTATGCCGGATAAGTATCAAGTACCGCTTAGACTTGCCGAAGTCGACAATCTTACGCAATACGAAATTGCCGAAAAACTAAATATCAGTCACTCCGGTGCACGGTCGCGCGTTCAACGAGCGCGAAAAATGCTGAAAGACAAGCTGGACGAACTTTACTACATAAAGACCGATAGCTATGGAAACGTAATTTCCTGTGAGGACAGATTGCCGTGTTGCTGCACGAAAAAGTGTTGACCTTGCGTCATTTTCAGACTTGGCACGTCTTAGGAATGTAAATCCAAACTACTATGAAAAAGCTACACCTGATCATGCTGCTGTTTGCCACCAGTTTAACGTACTCGTATTCTCAAAAGCAGAAATTCAAAGACCTCACTCCCGCTAAAGGTTATTATAAAAGCCTGCAGGAATTTAACGTCAAGCCGAAATCTGCTAACGAGGAAATTGACAAGCAGAAATTTCCTTACGATGCGGCATCTGCCGGGAAGAGGTTAAGTCTGAAGCCATATTACCTGGAGAACGTAGCAATCACTGATTTCAACATTCCCGACCCTCCGGCAAACAGTTCAGAACAAACACGTGCAGAATTAAACTACCTTCTAAGCCTTCAGCAGAAACGAACATCCCTTGATGTGGAGTCAAGTATGTACATGGCAGGTGTATTCTATAATGTGAGAGTTCAACCTAGTGACTCTTCCTACAATCAATATCGCCAAAACCTATTTTTCATAGGGCGTTCCATCGGCAGCTGGTTTAACCCAAAGGATCT
>DASXWH010000202.1:0-13606 GCA_036503775.1 Ohtaekwangia sp. | reverse complement strand
CGCACAGAGTTTGACTCTCCTGAAGTAGATAACGAAGTGATTATAAACAGCCCGGATAACTACCTGCGTGTGGGTGATTTCGCTCATGTAAAAATTATCGCCTCAAGCGAATTTGATCTGACGGGCGAAGCGATCTGATTTAACATTTCATTAACAATTTTCGGTTTATGTAAGGGATTGGCACCTCGTGTAATTCCCTAAAACTTAATTCTAAAAATTGACGTTATTCGGGTTATGATTTTTTCCGCCACCACCAACCTGTGTTGTCTCTATGCAGCTTAAGAAAATCCCCCTGGCTGACACCAAATCCTTCAACTCATTTTTTCTGGATTATATACAGCAAAAAGATTCTCTTAAATCCTTCTACTCAAGATTTCCTGTCCCTGAAAACTTCAGGGATCAGCTAACAGATAAATCAAACGCATTTCCGGAGGGGAACCGGAAAACGCTCACCGAAGTTCTTCAAAGACAGTACGCCCATATTTCAGTAGTTGATTCAGTGCAGAAGAACATCAGCGCACTGACGGATAAAAAAACATTTACCATAACCACCGGACATCAACTGAATATTTTCACAGGTCCACTGTACTTTATTTTCAAGATCGTAACCGTAATCAATACCTGTAAACAACTCAAGGCGAAATACCCCGACTACAACTTTGTTCCCGTTTACTGGATGGCTTCTGAAGACCATGATTATGATGAGATCAAATATTTCAGGTTGTATGGAAAGAAGTATGTCTGGAATACAGAACAAAAAGGTGGAGTAGGTAGGTTTTTAACAAAGGATATTCAGCCTCTGCTGAATGAGGTTCCGGGTGAAATCAAAATTTTCAGAGAAGCCTATACAAAAGGTAAGACGCTGAGTGAAGCCGTTCGGCATTATGTAAATGCATTATTTGGCGCTGAAGGTGTTGTGGTTGTCGATGCTGATGATGCTTCCTTAAAAAAGGCTTTCACCGAAGTCATGCGTCAGGATATTTTTGATAGCGTGTGCAAGTCACTTGTTGACGAAACAAACACATCGCTGGAGGAACAAGGCTACAAAGCGCAGGTGTTTTGCCGTGATATAAATTTCTTTTATCTCGACAATCAGCTACGGAGCCGGATTGAAAAGTCGGGTGACAGATATCAGGTTGTTGATACAGAAATATCCTTCAACCGTGAAGAACTTAAAAAAGTAATTGAGACAAACCCGGAGAAGTTAAGTCCGAATGTGATACTTCGTCCACTGTATCAGGAAATGATCCTCCCAAACCTGGCTTACGTGGGTGGACCTGCAGAAGTGGTCTACTGGCTGCAACTGAAAAAGGTATTTGATCATTTCAAGGTTCCATTCCCGATTTTAATGCCACGGAATTTTGCCATGGTCATGGAGCATACTGTTACGCGTAAATTCGAAAAGACCGGCCTCGATCTTATAGATTTTTTTGAAGAGAAGAATTACCTGTTCAATCACTGGGTGTTACGACATTCACCTCGCAACCTCACCGTTGGGGAGGAACGTACAAAAGTGTTGAGTCTTTTTGAGGAGCTCAAAAAAAGGTCTGGTGCTGTCGATGACACCTTGGCTGCGTTCGTGGGAGCAGAAACCAAGCGGGCATTGAATAGCTTGGAAAAGATTGAACGCAAATTGCTTCGTGCGGAAAAGCGCCTTCATACGGATAAACTCGGGCAGATTGAATCGGTCAAGAACGACCTTTTCCCCAATGGAAATCTACAGGAAAGAACGGATAACTTTTTAAACTTCTATCAGCAGGATGAACAGTTCATTTCGAAATTGCTGAGCATCTTTGATCCCTTCGATTTTCAGTTCTATGTGCTTTCGTATGAAAGTCCTGCGTAGATTTAGGTCATGACGAAGGCCGAACTCCGGAAGATTTACCTTGAGAAGCGACTTGCACTGTCAGACGCAGAATACCTGCAGCTTAGCCGACAGTTGTGTGATATTTTTTTTGTGCAGGTAGATCTGACTTTTGTCAAGGTGGTCCATGTGTTTATCCCCATTGAGAAAAACCGTGAACCTGACACCTGGCTGATCATTGACCGGATCAGAAGAGAATTCCCTCACGTTCGGTTATCGGTTCCCCGGGTTAACGCAGAGACAAAAGAACTTGATAATTTTTTCTTTGAAGGACTTCATCAATTAGCACCGAATTCCTGGGGAATACGCGAACCCAAACAAGGTATTCTTACACCTTACGAAAAAATTGACATGGTCATTACGCCCATGTTGGTCTTTGACAGGAACGGGCAACGAGTGGGTTATGGAAAAGGATTTTATGATAAACTTTTTGCAAAGTGCTCGCCTTCATGTAAACGAATTGGCCTTTCCTTATTTCCTCCCGTAGAAAGAATTGATGATATCCGAGAATTCGATGAGCCCTTATCCATGGTGCTCACGCCTGCTAATTCATTTGTATTTTAAATCTCGCAATAAAGATTCTAAACGAAAGGTTCCTGCTGACTCAGGCAATGGAATGATCCAAGTCCCCAGATGATGTCCACTGAGTCGAGGCCTATTACCTTTCGATCCGGGAAACACTTTTGAAGAATGCCCAATGCCTTGTCATCATTATTATCGCGGAAGATTGGAACGATAACATATTTATTGCTGATATAGAAGTTGGCGTAAGATGCAGGCAAACGCATGTCTTCGTAAACAATTGCTGAAGGCATAGGTAGTTCAACAATGTTCATTTGTTTGCCACTTTCAAGGCGAAGTTTTTTCAACGTCTCCAGATTCTCCTGAAGAGGTTCGTAATTATCATCGCTCTTATTTTCTTCCACTACGGTCACCACGGTGTCTTCATTCACAAAGCGGGTGATATCATCAATGTGGCCATCCGTGTCATCGCCAACGATACCATCACCCAGCCATAGGATATGGTTCACACCATAGTAATTGCATAAGAACTCTTCAATCTGTTTTTGATTGAGATGCGGATTCCGGTTTTCATTCAACAGACAAGAAGTGGTAGTCAACAACGTTCCCCTGCCATTGAATTCAACTGAGCCACCTTCCATAACAATGCCCGGATAAAGTACAGGGATGTTGTAGTGCTTTGCTACCAGCGTTGGAATATTATCATCCAGATCGAATGGAGGATATTTTCCGCCCCAGGCATTGTATCCCCAGTCAACAATAATCTTTTTCTGTTCTGCCTTTGGATTGATCAGAAAAGCCGGACCATGATCACGGCACCAGGCATCGTTCGTAGGATGAATGAAGAATTGAACGTTGCTCATATAAGCACCTGCTTCCTGAACGTAGCGCAAAGCCTTCTGCTTCATCGCTTCGTCCACCACATTGATGTTCACCTTTTCTCCCTCTGCAACAAGCTTAATGAACTGTGCATATACCGGATAAATCGATTCAATCTTTCCTGGCCATGAAGCTTCTTTGTGTGGCCAGCTTAGCCAGGTAGCGTTGTGTTTGGCAAATTCTGCAGGGAAGTAGTATCCGAGTTCTTTGGGAGTTTTGCTGCTCAAAGGGGTTAAGGTTTAAAGTTTAAGGTTCAAAGTTTAAGGTAGCCCAACTTTAAACATTTGAACCTTAAACTTTAAACAAAGAAATTAATCTTCGTCAATGTATCGTTTAGTGATAGGCTGATACGAATCAATTCTCCGATCTCTCAAGAAAGGCCAGTGTGTCCTATACCTGTCTGTTTTATTCAGATCAAGCTCCTGAACATGAACTTCTTCTTTATCATGAGACGCCAGGTACAGTATACTTCCGAAGGGATTTGATATGAAGGATCCTCCCCAAAATTTCATAGCGCCATTCTGTTCTAATCCAACGCGGTTAACACTTACTACGTGAACACCATTAGCCACTGAATGGCTTCGCTGAATAGTCTGCCATGCATTATACTGCTCGGTGTTAGTAGCTTCGTCCTGTGAGGTGGCCCAACCTATGGCTGTGGGGTAGAAAAGTATTTCTGCGCCCATCAATGAAGTAATACGTGCTCCTTCCGGATACCACTGGTCCCAGCAGATCAGCACACCAATGGTAGCGAACTTGGTTTTGAAGACTTTATACCCCAGATCTCCAGGAGTGAAGTAGAATTTCTCGTAGTAAGCCGGATCATCCGGGATGTGCATCTTTCTGTACTTGCCAAGGTAGGTTCCGTCTGCATCTAAAACAGCCGTAGTATTATGGTAAATCCCTTGCGTGCGTTTCTCAAACAATGAAGCGATGATCACTACGCCCAGTTCTTTGGCAACCGATGAAAGACTTTCTGTGGAAGGGCCCGGAATAGGTTCTGCCAGGTTGAAATTGTTGTAGTCCTCGACATCGCAAAAGTATAATGAAGTAAATAATTCCTGTAAACAGACGATTTGGGCACCTTTTGATGCAGCTTCACGAATTTTAGCGATAGCTTTCTGAAGGTTCTCTTCCTTGTTTGCAGTGCACGACATCTGCACCATTCCAACTTTCACGAGTTTGCTCACGGCATATTTGTTTTAAAGGGACAAAAGTAGAAAGTTATTTCAGGCCTAAAAAGTTTTTGCCAGCCCCAAAAAAAGCAGAAGACCTTCCTGAGCAGGGAAGGCCTTCCAAAAACACTATTTAATCAAAAGGTATCTTAAATACTTTCTTAAGCTTCCTCTTCGATGTGAACGAATGATTCATCTTTCGCTTCGAGTTCAGAAGATCCCATCAGAAATGTATCTACCGCGCGGGCAGCTTCCCGGCCTTCAGAGATCGCCCATACTACCAGGGATTGTCCTCTGCGAACATCACCGGCAGCGAATACACCCTCAACTGAACTCATATAATTTTGCGACTTGATATTGCCACGCTCATCAAGCTCGATTCCGAGTTCATCTATGAGGCCACCTTTCTCTGCGCCTACGAAACCAATGGCCAGAAGAGCCAATTCACACGGAATGATCTTCTCGGTTCCGGCAATTTCTTCAAAGCCCATTTTGCCCTGAGCATTCAGACCCCATTTGATCTCTACCGTCTTCAGGCCAGTCAGGCGACCATTGTTATCGCCCAAGAATTCTTTCGTAAGAATAGCCCACTGACGGTTAACACCTTCTTCATGTGATGAAGATGTGTTCAGGATCATTGGCCACAGTGGCCATGGGTTAGTATCATCGTTACGTTTTACAGGAGGCTTAGCCAGAAGTTCAATCTGCGTAACAGACTTCGCGCCCTGACGGTTAGAAGTTCCTACACAGTCTGAACCTGTATCCCCACCACCAATCACCAATACGTTTTTGTCGTTGGCCAAAATTTCTCCGGAGAAGATCCGGTCTCCGGCTACGCGCTTGTTGGATTGTGTGAGGAACTCCATCGCGTAATGAACCCCTTTGAATTGTCTTCCGGCAATGGGAAGATCACGCGGAGCAGATGCACCACCACACATCACGATGGCATCGAATTCTTCTTTCAGATGTTTCGCGCTGATGTTCACACCTACGTGTGCATTGGTGCGGAAGATGATACCTTCCTGCTCCATGATACGCAGACGTCTGTCGAGTACATATTTTTCTAGTTTGAAATCAGGAATACCGTAGCGAAGCAGTCCACCGATCCGGTCGCTGCGTTCGAACACCGTTACCCAATGACCAGCTTTGTTCAACTGTGCAGCAGCCGCAAGACCGGCAGGTCCTGAGCCTACCACAGCTACGCGCTTGCCAGTCCTGTTCTTTGGAGGATTCGGTTTGATGTATCCTTTTTCGTAAGCCTGCTCAGCGATTGTCTTCTCGATGTATTCGATCGTTACAGGCTTGTTGTTGATACCCAGTACGCAGCTCGCTTCACAAGGAGCCGGACAAATTCTTCCGGTAAATTCAGGGAAGTTGTTTGTACTGCTGAGGATCTTGATCGCCTCATCCCACTTGCCATTGTACACAGCATCGTTGAAATCAGGAATGATATTTCCCAGCGGACATCCATTGTGACAGAACGGCACACCACAGTCCATGCAGCGCGCGGCCTGTTGCTTTACCTTTTCTTTATCCAGTGGATTGTATACTTCCTTGTAGTCTTTGAGTCTTTCTTTTGGATCGCGTGACTTTGGCATTTCACGCTCGAACTTCATAAATCCATCTATCTGTCCCATTGTCTGATTGTTCTGTTTGTTGTAGTTACTTCTGGTTTGGCGATTACTTTACTTTCACGGTTGCTTTTTCTTTCACGTCAACCTTGGCTCCGTTCTTTGTAGCCTTTGCTTTCTGAAGAACAGCTTTGTAATCGCGCGGCATCACTTTCACGAAGAGATCTGAAGCGGTTGCCCAGTTCTCGAGGATCCACTCGGCCGGATCACTGCCGGTGTACTTGTGGTGTTTCTCAATCAGGGCTTTCACTTCTGCCTTGTCTTCGTCTTCCATGTTTTCCAGATCAACCATCTCGCGGTTCACGAGACGCTCGAGTGAATTTTCAGGATCGAATACATAAGCGATACCACCACTCATACCAGCCGCGAAGTTTTTACCGGTTTTACCCAGTACAACCACACGTCCACCAGTCATGTATTCACAGGCGTGATCACCAACACCTTCAACAACTGTCTTCACACCGGAGTTACGAACGCAGAAACGTTCACCAGCCTGACCACGGATGTACGCCTCACCGGAAGTTGCACCATAGAACGCTACGTTACCGATGATGATGTTGTCTTCCGGTTTGAAAGTAGCTTCCTTATCGGGATAGATGATGAGTTTCGCACCAGACAATCCTTTACCGAAATAGTCATTCGCTTCACCTTCCAGTTCGAATGTTAAACCGGGCGCACCGAATACAGCAAAACTTTGTCCGGCAGATCCTTTGAATTGGAAGTGGATATTGTCTTCCGGTAATCCAACACCTTTGTATTTCTTCGATACTTCGTTTGAGAGAAGCGCTCCAACAGAACGGTCTGTGTTACGGATGATGAATTTCTCCTGAACAGCTTCAGCATCATCAAGCGCAGGTCTTGCTGCTTCAACGAGTTTCCAGTCGAGTACCTTTTCCAGTTCGAAGTCTTGCTCGATCTGCTTGTACAGCCCAACACCTTCATGACCGGCTTCACGGTGCAGGATCGGTGAAAGGTCAAGCTTCTTCACTTTCCAGTGTTCGATATCCTGACGAACGCGCAGCATGTCTGTACGTCCGATCATTTCATTTACAGTTCTGAAACCAAGCTCAGCCATTTGCTCACGCAAGTCGTTCGCGAGGAAGGTGAAGAAATTCACCACGTGATCAGGATCACCGGTGAACAATTTTCTCAACTCTTCATCCTGTGTCGCGATACCTACTGGGCAGGTATTCAAATGACACTTACGCATCATAATACAACCTTCAACAACAAGAGCAGCAGTTGCAACGCCCCACTCTTCAGCACCCAGCAACGCAGCTACCGCGATGTCTTTTCCGGTACGGATCTGACCATCGGTTTGCAGCGTAACACGACTTCTGAGATTATTCTTAACAAGTGTCTGATGTGCTTCAGATAATCCAAGCTCCCAGGGCAAACCAGCGTGACGGATCGAACTGATGGGAGATGCTCCTGTGCCACCATCGGCACCAGATATCAGGATCGCATCTGCTTTTGCCTTAGCAACACCGGCAGCAACCGTACCAACACCAGCCTGTGATACAAGCTTCACGTTGATGCGTGCCTGACGGTTTGCATTCTTCAAGTCGAATATTAACTGCGCGAGATCTTCAATCGAATAGATGTCGTGGTGAGGAGGAGGAGAGATAAGTCCTACACCCGGTGTAGAGTGACGAACACGTCCGATCCACTCATCTACTTTATGACCGGGAAGCTGACCACCTTCACCAGGTTTTGCTCCCTGTGCCATCTTGATCTGAAGTTCATCTGCATTCGATAAGTAATAGCTGGTTACACCGAAACGTCCGGAAGCAACTTGTTTGATTGCTGAACGTTCCCAGTCGCCATTTTCTTTTTTCTCGAAACGGATAGCATCTTCACCACCTTCCCCGCTGTTGCTCTTCCCGCCAATGCGGTTCATTGCGATAGCGAGTGTAGTATGTGCTTCATGCGAGATCGACCCGAATGACATAGCACCTGTCGCGAAACGTTTGAAGATTTCTTCAACCGGTTCTACTTCACTTAACGGAACAGGATTACGCTTTTTGAATTCCAGCAAACCACGGATGCTCAATTGATCCTTTGTCTGGTCGTTAATCTTCTGCGCGTATTTTTTATAGAGATCGTAATTCTTCGTTTTGGTTGAATGCTGAAGCAGGTGGATGACATCGGGAGAGAACATGTGTTTCTCACCTCTGCGTTTCCACTGGTAGATACCACCTTGCTGAAGCTCTTTGCTTTCATTCTCAAAAGCCAGCTGGTGACGGACCAGCGTTTCTTTGGCGATGTCATCAAAAGAAAGACCTTCAATACGGCTGATGGTTCCACGGAAACATTTTTCCATCACGTCACTTCCCAGACCAACGGCTTCGAAGATCTGCGATGACTGGTATGACTGAAGGGTACTGATACCCATCTTCGACATTACTTTCAACAGACCATTTCCAACCGCTTTCTGGAAGTTTACAAAGGCTTCTTCATCGGCCAGTGGTTTGTAGAACGCACCTTGTTTGTTCATGAAGTGAATGCTTTCCAATGCCATGTATGGATTGATGGCACTCGCTCCGTAACCGATGATGGTAGCGAAGTGATGTACTTCCCACGCATCGCCAGCTTCTACGACAAGGCCAGCTTGTGTGCGGATTCTTTTTGAAACGAGATATTGGTGAACAGCACCTACGGATAGCATTGAGGGGATTGGTGCATATTCGTTGTTGATACGTTTGTCAGAAAGGATGATGATCTTCTTGCCTGCACGAACTGCTTTTTCAGCTTCGAGACAGATACGATCGATATTTTCTTCCAGTCTTCCGGGTTGACCATCGGCTTTGAATACGCATTGCACAACAGCATATTCGAACCCTTGGTCTTGCAGATGTTTTAATTTATCAAGATCAGCATTCAGCAATACAGGTTGAGAGATGTGAATCTGCCGCGTATGCTCCGGACTTTCTTCCAGCACGTTCAAGCTCGCACCAACTCGGGTGAACAATGACATCACCAAACGCTCACGGATTGGATCGATTGGCGGGTTACTTACCTGTGCGAAGAGCTGCTTGAAATAATTTGAGATGTGACGGCTTTCTTTTGAGAGAACAGCTAATGGCGTGTCGTCACCCATGGAGCCGATTGCTTCGTAGCCTTTTTCACCCATCGGCAACAGAAGTGTTTTGATATCTTCTGTAGTGTATCCGTATGCGTTCTGGCGCTGTATTAAAGTCTTCTCATCGAAGTTGTTATCAACCCATTCTACTTCCGGTTCAAGTCTCAGCTTCAGACGATTCTGAATGATCCAGTTGTAGTATGATTTTCCTTCGTATACAGAACGTTTTACTTTATCGTCATCCAGTACTTTACCCTGTTCAATGTCGATCATCAACATTTTGCCAGGTGTGATACGACCTTTTTCCAGAACATCTTTTGGATCGATTGGCAGTGCACCGGCTTCAGACGCAGCGATCAATCTTCCGGTACGCGTTACACAATAGCGCAATGGACGAAGACCATTTCTATCGAGTGTAGCACCGATACGTTTTCCATCAGTAAACACCAATGCAGCCGGACCATCCCATGGTTCCATCATCGAAGCGTGATACTTGTAGAAGGCTTTACGGTGCGGATCCATAAGCTTGTTATCCTGCCAGGCTTCCGGTACCAACATCATCATCACGTGTGGAATGCTGCGACCAGACAGAACGAGCATTTCAACAAGCGCATCCAGGTTGGCGGAGTCAGATCCGTCAGGGCTGGTTATCGGAAGAAGTTTCTTCAGTTCATCGTCTGTGAACAGTGTTGATTTGAAGAGCGCTTCTTTTGATTTCATTTTATTCACGTTACCGCGAATGGTGTTGATCTCACCATTATGGGCGATGTAACGGAAAGGTTGCGCCAGTTTCCAGTTCGGGAATGTGTTCGTAGAGAAGCGGGAGTGAACCAACGCCAACGCAGTCTTCAGGCGTGAATCCTGAAGGTCATTGAAGTATACTCTCAATTGCTCCGTACGCAGCTGACCTTTGTACACGATCGTGCGGGCCGAGAAACTGGTGATATAAAATTCCTTGTTGTTTCCCTTTACGGCAGCGGCAATGGCATGCTGTGTGTAGTTACGCAACACGAACAATTTTCTTTCGAAAGCATCATCGGCCAAGGCCTCAAATGGCTTCACAAATACCTGCTCGATAACCGGCTCTACTTCTGCTGCACCAGGGCCGGGCACACTATGATCAACCGGTACCACGCGGAACCCGATTAAATCGAGACCAAGTTCTTTA
This sequence comes from Ohtaekwangia sp., assembly GCA_036503775.1. Lineage (GTDB taxonomy): Bacteria > Bacteroidota > Bacteroidia > Cytophagales > Cyclobacteriaceae > Ohtaekwangia. The sequence goes on along the minus strand of DASXWH010000202.1, from coordinate 3,285 downwards.
ATATTTTTACGCAATACCTCGCGGCATGAGTTAGCAACCTTCTTATCACGTGGAAAGAATACCATCCCCACACCGTAGTATCCTGGAGCAGGAAGTTCAAAGCCAAGGCGTTTGGCTTCATCCATAAAAAAGTCGTGTGGAATTTGGAACAGGATACCGGCACCATCTCCTGTTTTTGGACTGCTGCCTTTACCGCCTCGGTGTTCCATGTTCTCAAGCATGGAAAGCGCATCGAGCAGGTTTTGGTTGGTCTTCATGCCGTTGATATTCGCCACAAATCCAATCCCGCAGGCATCATGTTCCAGTTCTGGGGTGTACAAACCACGGCTGGTCATTTCTTTCATCTTTCTAAGGTTAAAATTGTCTGGTTGTTAAGGCTGTATTAAAATCTGTTTAGGGCAAAACAGAGCTTATAAAATTATTAAGAAAACAGAAGGATATTTTGGTGAACGGGATAGCTGACAGAATTTTTTGAATCTTTTCACAATTGATTCAGAATGTTTCAAAAACTAAAAAACGAATACGATTGCACCGTATCCGATTTTGAAAAATTCAACCAATCCCGAAAACGATTGAGGAATTTTCAATAAGACTAACACCTGTCAGTGTTATTTTCAAAATCTGTTATTTATACTGATTATGAATTGCTTACGCCCCTAACCATCTCTTTTTTGCCTGGAGGGCCCGGCAATGTTTCAATGTTAAGCCCAAGTGATTTGAGGTCACGTTTCAACTGGCCTTTGGCGCAGTACGTCACAAATATTCCAGCGGGTTTCATCAGGTTAACTACTTTTCCGAGTACGTCCAGGGTCCACATTTCCGGTTGCTTGCTGGGAGCAAAGGCATCAAAGTAGATGAGATCGTAGGTGGAGTTTAAATCAACGGTCTGTAGGGTCTTATCAATTTTCAGTAACTGGAAATTCGGGAGAATGGATGATTCAACATTCCAGGGTGCGCGATGAAGCTGGTTGAAATGTTCCTGGAGTCTGAGCGATTCAGCGTAATTCAATCTTGACCAGATGTCTTCTGTTAGCGGAAAAGCTTCGAGTGTGGTGTACTGAATTTTTGATGTTACCTGCTGAGCGCGTTGCAACGTCAGCAGGGCGTTGAGTCCTGTACCGAAGCCTACTTCGAGGATAGAAAGTGAATCCGGGTTTTTCTGAATGGCAGGATCTAATCCATTTTTGATGAATACGTAAATGGATTCCTGCAGCGCACCATGAACGGAATGATACGTTTCATTCAACTCTGTATTGAGAAGTGAGTGCGAGCCGTCCTTTGTAACTATTATTTCTGTCATTCTACTCTTCGCGTTCTTTTCGAATTTTCTTTGCGCCCTTTGCGTGAAATGTATTCAAATACAGGTTCACGCAAAGAGCCCAAAGTTATATGCACGCAAAGGCCCTAAGTTATTCAGCTTTAAAAATCAGTGCAACTGCAGAGGCGTTTACCCCTTCCTCTCTTCCGACATACCCCATCGTTTCGTTGGTTGTGGCCTTGATGGAAATATCTTCTTCGGTGATGTTCATCAGAGGAGCGAGCGCTTTTTTCATTGCGTCAATGTGTGGATTGACTTTCGGTGCCTCGAGCACAACGGTACAATCTACATTTCCAACAATCCATCCTTTATCCAGAAGCATCTTGGTTACTTCTTTCAGAAAGTATTTGCTGTCTTTGCCTTTCCAGCGGTCGTCTTTGTTAGAGAAATGAAACCCGATGTCGCGGAGATTGGCAGCACCAAGCAAAGCATCGCAGATCGCGTGGATCAACACGTCAGCATCAGAATGTCCTACAGCACCTTTTGTGGATGGAAGTTTTATACCGCCTAACCAGAAGTCTCTTCCTTCTTCCAGTTGGTGTACATCAAAGCCGGAGCCTACGCGAATTTTTGTCATTGGTAATTGGTCATTAGTAAGTGAGTGCGAGGGTGTGCGAATGCAATTTCCGCAGATTTCGTAGATCAATGCAGATTTATCCGCGTAAATCTGCGAAATCTGCAGGAAACCATTTCGGTTAATCTTTCAGAAAAATGTGAGGAGGATACTTGACTTTCACTAAGTATAATCCATACGGAGGAACATTCGCTCCTGCTTTCTTCCTGTCTCTACTGGAAAGGACATGCTGAAATTCTTTCAGTGACGTTTTGCCGCTGCCTACATCCAGCAGGGTACCAACAACAGCACGTACCATGCCGCGAAGAAAACGATTAGCAGAAATAGTAAACTCAAGTCTGTCACCATGCTCTTTCCATTCAGCTTTGGTGATGGTGCACAGAAAGTGATTAACGTCAGTCTTTACTTTACTGAAACATTCAAAGTCATGTTCGCCAAGCAACAACAAACAGGCCTTGTGTATTTCGGCAAGATCTACTTCTTTGAAGTAGTGCCATGCTAGTCCCTCCACGAAAGGATCCTTTCTCCGGGTGATGCGATATTGATATGTTCTTTCAATCGCATCATAACGTGCATTCGCATCGGGTTTTACCTTACGGATGGATTGAATGGAAATCCCTTTGGGGAGAAATGAATTTAGTTTTTGGAGATATTGTGTTGTGTCAAATTCTTTTTTGATCTCGGTATGAAAGAATTGTTGTTCACAATGAACACCTGTATCGGTTCGTCCGCTACCAACAATCTTAACTTCTTCCCGGAAGATTTTGGTGAGAGCATCTTCAACGACAGTCTGTACTCCTGTTGCGTTGTTTTGCGATTGCCACCCATTATAGTTAGTACCGTTGTAGGCTATTTCGAAAAAATATCTCATGTATCCAGAAATCCAATTGCACAAAGATCACAAAGAAGACACAGAGTTACACAAAGAAATTCCTCTGTGAAACCTCCTACCGGCAGGCAAGGCTTTGTTTGTGTCCTCTCTGTAATGGATTTGATTTTAAGCTAATTCGTAAATGACTGCAGCCCCCTGTCCCACTCCGATACACATCGTTGCTAACCCATACTTTACTTTTCGTTTTCTCATTTCATGGATCAATGTAGCGCTGATCCGTACACCACTGCATCCTAATGGATGGCCAATGGCAATTGCCCCTCCATTTACATTGACAATCTCTGGATTCAAACTTAGATCCTGAATACAAGCCAGTGATTGTGATGCAAATGCTTCATTCAATTCCACTAATCCAATATCCTGAATCTTTAAACCTGCTCGTTGTAAGGCTTTCTTTGTAGCGGGCACCGGACCAACACCCATGTAAGCTGGATCGACTCCCGCCACAGCCATCGACACCACACGCACAAGCGGTTTAAGATTGAATAGCTTCAAGGCTTC
>DASXWH010000201.1:0-2791 GCA_036503775.1 Ohtaekwangia sp. | reverse complement strand
GATTAAAAAATTCTCATACATGAATTTGTAGTCCTTGCTGAGTTTAACTTTAATCACCTGAGGAACTGTCCCGGTCCCCTTGTCCTTTCTATTAAAAATCATCTGTCCAATCTGAGTATCGTCCCGAACGCATTGCAGCCAGCGTAAGTGCATGAGCCGTAGCGGGGTTTAGGAGGACTTGGCAATGAAGCGCAGCGGAATGCCAAGGCCGACCTGCTGCGACTTGTCCCACGTGATAAATTTAACTAATGAAACCGAAACTACAACGCAACACTGAACCCCCGCTATGGCTCATGCACATTGTTGGTGGCAGTGTGGCCTTCACGTATCTTACTTTAGTCTGTATTTCTTCGCGTATTTGTCCACGGTCTCAAGCCAGTCCTTATTATGTCTTAATTCATGTTTCAAATTGTCGTACTCAACTTGTGCATTTTGATTGTCCCCAAGTTCTCCCAATGCAATCATTTTCTCATATGGCGGAACACCTGAATAAGGTTGTCGGTTTACCAAATCTTTAACATTGTCGACTGTTTTCATGAAGTCGAAATGGGGTAATATAACTTTGTCGAGCAGCGAAAGTTGCAATGAAGTCAACTCGTCTAAATTTGTCTTCTCATTCACGTCCCACCAAGTGTCAAGGTCGTTCATTAGTTCTCCAATTCTTCGTCTCAAAATACATTGAGTTTCGCTTGGGAACTCTGGAATTGGTAGTCCGGCATTATAGTCAAGTGTACTCCAGAAGCTTGGCAGAAAAACTCCAGTATTAATTGTAAATGAAATGTCGTCTTTGCTTCTCCAAGGACTCTTTTGAAAATTGATGTGCTGTCCGAAGCCGACTTTTTGCAAGTAGAAATTATTTCCTTTTTTCTTAAACCCAAGTGGTTTAAGTCGTGCGTGAAATACTTTTATAAGCTTGTCAAATTTTTCTTCAGAGTCCGTCTTCATTATTTTGTCGTGTCGTCATTGTCCACGGCCACATTGCCACCAACTAGTGGATATACTGCATAATGGCGTATATCCGCATTATAGCAATCTGTAGTTTCTGCTAAATTAATTGATTCCTCTCTTATATTCCTCTCATTAACCGCTCGTTTTCGAACGCTTTGCGTTGATTCTGAACATCCGTTTTCCATGCAACCCTTCCTGTAAACTAAAAAACAAGACATTCTGCGTGGCACGATAATCGGATTGTCCACCACGCATTAACCAACCTTATGATCCGTAACTACTTCAAAATTGCTGTCCGGTCGCTTGTCCGGAATAAAGTATTCACCGCCATCAATATCCTGGGACTGGTACTGGGCATTTCATTCAGCACGATGCTTTTCATCTACGTGCGGCATGAACTGTCGTACGATTCCTTTCATAAACAATCTCACCGGACCTACCGCATCCTGAGTATCGACAAGTCAAATCCGTCAGACCATCGTGCCTATGGTGTCACCGTTCCGCCAATGGGACCGGAACTGGTCAATACATTTCCGGAAGTGGAAAGCATGGTGCGCCTGCACCGGTTCTCCGGGCAGGTTATCGTGGAGGTAAACGGAGAAAAATTCAATGAACGCAATTTCTTCCTCACCAGCGACACGAATTTTTTTGATGTCTTCAATTTTGAGTTTGTTGCCGGAGATAAGTCGACTGCCCTGAATCAGCCTTTCTCGGTGGTGATGACGGAGTCAACGGCTAAACGGTATTTTGGCGATGACACTGCCCTGGATAAAATTGTAAAGGTACCTGACATCGGTGAAGTAAAAGTAACGGGCGTCATCAAAGATCATCCCACCAACTCACACCTGCAGTTTGATGTGCTGTTCACCAGCCTGCGGCCTGCAGAAATGTGGAACACGTACCTGAATAACTGGGACCGTTATAATGCTTTTACCTACATCGTGCTGCACGAAGGAAAATCCATTGACGCCATCGAGGCGCAGATGCCCGCCTTCATGAAAAAACATAAAGCCGAAGAAGCTGAGCTGGTGGCGACTACATTCCAGCCGCTGGAAGATATCTACCTGAATTCTGAGAAGATCGAAGAGGGGACTGAAACTGAACATGGTCAGATCGCCTATGTCTATATCTTCTCCACCATGGCGGTGTTCCTGCTGATCATTGCTGCGATCAATTACATCAACCTCACTACCTCTAAAGCATCATCACGGGCACGCGAGATCGGTATCCGCAAAGTAGCGGGAGCTGTGAAGGGCCAGCTGATCTTCCAGTTTTTAACCGAAGCGTTTGTGATCACACTGGTGTCCATGTTCCTGGCCCTCGTGATGATGGATCTGTGCTTCCCGTATTTCAATTCCATCACCGGAAAGAATTTTGACCTGACACTGGTTACACTGAAAGAATTCCTGCCTTCATTGTTGCTGATCACCATTATCATTGGTGTGATCGCAGGCAGCTATCCCGCATTCTACCTCGCGCGACTCAAGCCAGTATCCACCTTAAAAGGGCAGGCTACGTTTACTCCGCGCAAGCTTGACCTGCGGACGGTGCTCGTGGTATTTCAGTTCACCATCACCATTGTGCTGATCGTATCGACACTGGTGATCGGAGACCAGATGAATTTCATCCAGACAAAAGATATGGGATTCAATAAAGATCAGCTTATGGTGATCGACATCAACAGCGGAGACTCACGCAGGGATTTCCAGGCGATGAAGACCGAATTCTCAAAGCTTGCCGGTGTCGAGCACGTAGCCGTGTCATCCCGTGTACCGGGTGAATGGAAAAATATTACCGAGATCTATGTCAGGACGGATGATAAGGGACGCGCCAATGCAGACTC
>DASXWH010000200.1:0-9083 GCA_036503775.1 Ohtaekwangia sp. | reverse complement strand
TTTGTAATCGATAGGCACCGCATCTGGAATTTGAAACCTGGAATTTAAAATATGCTTCGAAACTATTTCAAGATCGCCTTCCGCAATCTCGCCCGGAACAAAGGTTACACATTCATCAACATTGCAGGTCTCGCCACCGGGATGGCTGTTGCCCTGCTCATTGGTCTCTGGATCTGGGACGAGCTCACCTTCAACCGCTATCATAAAAATTACGACCGTATCGCACAGGTATGGCAGAACAATGTCTACAATGGTGTAAAACAATCACAGGTTTCCAATCCGTATGTAATGGCTGAAGAGATACGCAACAATTTCGGCAGTGATTTCAAATACGTGATCCAGTCTACCTGGAACTTCGGACGCATCCTCACCATTGACGATAAAAAATTCAACAAGTCAGGGATGTACTGGGAGCCCGAGGTGATCGACATGTTCTCCATCAACCTGCTGAAAGGCAATCCTCAACTGGCCCTGAAAGAACCGTACTCTATCATATTGTCTGAGTCTGTAGCGAAAACATTCTTTGGCGATGACGATCCCATAGGGCAGATGATGCGCATCAACAACAAGAACGAAGTGAAGGTAACAGGCGTATATGAAGACTTTCCACACAGCTCCACATTCCGGGAAGTATCCTTTATCATGCCGTGGTCACTCTACATCATCGAAACCGACTGGATAAAAACAATGGATGATCCGTGGGACGCCAACTTCACACAGACATGGGCACAGCTCGCAGACAATGCTGACCTGGAAGAGGTGTCGGCTAAGATCATTAATGTGAAATACGACAAACTGGGTTCTGACTTCCTGCGTCAGTATAAGCCCGAAGTATTTCTTCATCCCATGAGCAAGTGGCATCTGTACAATGAATTCAAGGAAGGTAAGAACACAGGCGGCCGTATTGAATTCGTATGGATGTTCGGCATCATCGGAGTGTTTGTGTTGTTGCTGGCCTGTATCAACTTCATGAACCTAAGCACGGCACGTTCCGAGAAGCGCGCCAAGGAAGTAGGCATCCGTAAGTCCGTAGGATCAATGCGTGCGCAGCTGATCAACCAGTTCTTCTGCGAATCGGTGGTTGTGGCGCTGCTGGCGTTTGTGGTAGCGATCGGACTTGTCTATCTCGCGCTGCCGCAGTTCAATGAAGTAGCCGACAAGCGGCTCAGCATTTTATGGGGGAATCCGATGTTCTGGTTAGCCGGCCTCGGCTTCAGTCTATTTACCGGAATGATCGCAGGCAGTTATCCTGCACTTTACCTGTCCTCATTCCAGCCGGTAAAAGTGTTGAAAGGAACATTCCGCACGGGAAAGCTGGCATCTCTTCCACGACAGGTACTGGTGGTGCTGCAATTCACCGTATCGGTCACACTCATCATTGGAACGATTGTCGTGTTCCGCCAGATCCAGTTCGCGAAAGATCGTCCTATCGGTTACGATCGTAATGGTTTGATCAACGTATACCTGTCCACCAGTGATATTCACGATCACTACGAAGCAGTACGTCACGAGCTGAAGACACAGCGTGCCATCGTAGAGATGACAGAAGCTGGAAGTCCCACGACACAGGTGTGGAATACCAATGGCGGTTTCAACTGGGAAGGGAAAGACCCTGCATTGGCGGTTGACTTCCCCAACAACGGTGTGAATCATGAGTTCGGTAAGACGGTAGGCTGGCAATTCAAAGACGGCCGTGATTTCTCACGCGACTTTGCCAGCGATTCCAATGCATTCGTCATCAACGAAGCAGCAGAAAAATTCCTGGGGTTTGAAAATGCAGTAGGGAAGATCCTTACCTGGAATGAGCGGCAGTATACCATTATTGGTGTAGTGCACGATATGATCATCGAATCACCGTATGAACCGGTGCGCCCTTCACTCTGGCATATCGACCGCTACAATAACGTCAACCTGGCCATTCTGAAACTTAATCCCGACATGAGTGCGCATGATGCGATCGACAAAATCAAAACCGTGTTCACGAAATACAGTCCCGCTACACCGTTCGGTCATGAGTTCGTGGACGAAGAATATGCGCGCAAGTTCAGCGATGAAGAACGCATCGGCAAACTCGCCAGTTTCTTTGCGATACTGGCCATCTTTATCAGCTGTCTTGGGATCTCCGGACTGGCCAGTTTCGTAGCCGAGCAACGCACCAAAGAAATAGGCGTAAGAAAAGTGATGGGCGCCAGCGTGGTTAACCTCTGGGGCATGCTCTCAAAAGACTTTGTGAAGCTGGTGATGTTCTCCCTGATGATCGCCATGCCTGCGGCATGGTACCTGATGAGCAACTGGCTGATGAAATATGAATACCGCAGCACTATCTCGTGGTGGATCTTTGCTGCAGCAGGTGTTGGTGCTTTGGTCGTCACATTGTTAACGGTGAGTTTCCAGTCGATCAAGGCAGCGCTGGCAAATCCCGTAAAAAGTTTGCGGTCAGAATAAGTTGATTACCGATGTATGGTATTGACGGATCAGTGTCGGAAAGCATGGCGCTGAAATTTTGGCCGTACCCGTATCGTGGATGAATCCATCGATATTCACAACCGTACGTTTCGAATCAAAGCAGTTATCGCTGATCTGCGGCCAACACACACCTCAAATTTTCTTTCCTGCTGTCGCGCGCTTCATTTCCGGTAGTGAAGCCGTGGTATGCGGATGACAAATGGGACAACAAGGAGTTCACTCAACCTAGCGAAATGTTCATGATACACGCTTGGCTATTCACCAACAGAATGTTAAATTGAGTCTGTTCCCGAAAGACTCCGGATTTGTGGCAGAAGGCATCGAAAGTTTTTCCGGAGTGCAAGTTGTAAAACCAATTTAGCCTATTATGATACATAAACTCTCCTCTGCAGGATCGGCTGCTCTTTTAGTTATGCTCGCCTGCTGCACATCCAAACCCGCTGAAACTACATCTCAAACTACAGATTCTGTTCAAACAGCACCGACTGTCACATCAGCACGCCCGGTTCACTGGGGTTATGATGGCGAAGACGGCCCGGCAAGTTGGGCATCACTTTCTCCGGTTTATGCACTTTGCGGTGAAGGCAAAAATCAATCCCCCATCAATATTGTAAAAACAGATGCAAAAGGTGGTGCTACGTGGAAGCTGGACTACAAAACAACTTCGCTGCGCATCGCACACACCGAACACATGGACAACATTATTGATAACGGTCATACCATTCAGGTTACGGTGGATGAAGGAAGTACGTTTACGTTTGAGGGTAAAACGTTCAGCTTAAAACAATTTCATTTTCATACACCGAGTGAACATACCCTTGATAATGTACATGCACCCATGGAAATGCACATGGTACATCAAAGTGAAGATGGAAGTCTGGCCGTTGTGGGTGTTTTTATTCAGGAAGGGAAAACGGTAAATGAGAATTTTGCAAAAATAATTGCCAACCTTCCCAACGCAAAAGGTGAGACGAAGAACCTCACGGATGTAAACCTGGAGTTGAAGGTTCACCTGCCGAAAGATAACTATGCATATCACTATATCGGATCGCTTACTACGCCACCCTGCAGTGAAGGTGTTCAATGGCTTGTGCTACGTGATCCGGTTCTGTTAACTAAAGAACAGATAGAAGCATTCTCATCACGCATTGGCCCCAATAATCGCCCGACTCAGGCGGTGAACGAGCGGGTTGTAAAGGTAGATGATTTGGTTGGTCAGGTTAAGTAAATCCACACCTTATGAGATTAATCTGCATTTTAATCCTGATACTTTCGGGATTATCCGTGACTGTATACGCGCAGGATGCTCCAGGTGAAACGATTGATCCACCTCCCGGCTGGTGGTTGATTCCAAAAACAAAAACGCAGTTGAAAATCGGAGGGTATGTCAAATTTGATATGATCCATGATTTTAATCCCATCGCTTCGCCTGATTTTTTTGATGTATCGAAAATTCCAACCGATGGATCGGAAGGGCAGAGCACACATCTTCATGCCAAAGAAACCCGGATATTCCTCGATGTAAAATCACCGTCATCAGTAGGGCAGATCAGAACCTATGTCGAAGGAGATTTTTATGGCAGCGGAGGAGCCTTTAGACTACGTCATGCGTTTATTGAGATCAACGAAAAATGGCTGGCGGGACAATGGTGGTCAAACTTCATGGATGAAAATATTATTCCCAATACATTGGATTTTGAAAAACCCGCTGCCTATGCTTTTGCCAGGCACGCTATGTTCAGGTTCAAGCAGGCACTTTCATCTGATGCGTACGTTGCGTTTGCGGTTGAAGAGCCGAGTACAAATGCGCAGGCACCTGCTGCTCCGGGCGCTTTTGAAAGTCCGTTGCCCGACTTCACAGGAAGGTTACGGATCACAAAGCCCTGGGGACATATACAATTTTCAGTTTTTGCCGGTAAGCTTGTGTATCGTTTCGCTACCGATGAGACCGATGATGTTGGATTGTTTGGTGGCAATATATCGGGACAGCTCAACCTTTTGGAGAATAAGGATAAGCTCATTTATCAGGTTGTTTATGGTCCGGGAGTTGGCCGTTACCGTGGTGGATTGTCCGCAGCAATTGATGAAGATGGCGAATTGGAAGCGTTAGTGGAGACAGGCTTTACGATCGGTCTGGAGCATCATTGGAACTCAGCATTTTCATCACTGTTCGTGTATAATCAGGGACGTGTTGATAATACGGTTGGCCAACCCGGTACTGCTATTGAGGGGACCGACTATGTTGCCGCAAACCTGTTGTGGCATTTTACCCAAAATGCTTTTACAGGTGTGGAGTATTTGTGGGGCCTGCGTGAAGATGCCAACGGAGAAGACGGAACAGCAAACCGTTTGCAATTCAGTGTGAAGTATATATTTAATTGATTAAAAAATTCCAGGTTTCACATTCCAGATCAAACACACTCAATCTGAAACCTGAAACCTGGAATCTGGAATTTTGAATCTGAAACTATTCCGTTCTCAACGCTTTCGTGGGATTGGCATTTGCCGCCCGGTACGACAGGATGCTGATCGTCATCCACGCGAAAACAAATACTGCAAGGCCTGCCACCAGGAACTGAAGCGGGTTGATCACCGCCTGCAGCGTAAAGTTTTGTGCCCACTGCTGGATGAAGTACCACGTGAGTGGTGTGGCAACAAGCAGGGCAACGAAAATCAGGATCACGAATTCTTGCGCGATCAGGATCACGATCTGTGGTACCGTTGCCCCCAGTACTTTGCGAATGCCAATTTCTTTTGTTCTGCGTTCCACGGCAAAGGAGGTGAGTCCCAATAAGCCGAGGCATCCGATGAAGATGGCCAGGCCGGTGAACACACCCGCCACTTTTCCAAGCTGCTGGTCGGCTTTGTACTGACGATCATATTGAACATCGAGAAAGTTATAGTCGAAGGGCAGGTGTGGTAACAACTCACTCCATTTCTGCTGAAGTTGTCCCACGGTGGCAGGAACGTCATGGTCTTCCAGGCGAATGGATAACTTGCTGGTCCAGGTTGTCAGCACCATCATCAGGGGCTCTACGTTCGTGTGCAGGGAAACGTAATTGAAGTCTTTCATCACGCCAATGATCTTTCCGAGGTAACGACCCTGGACTTTTTTGCCGAGCGCCTGCTCGGGTGTCCAGCCGAAATCTTTCGCAGCTGTTTCGTTGATGATATAGGCAGTAGTATCATCCGCTTTGACATCGCGCTGAAAGCCACGGCCCGCCACCAGTTTGATGTCGTAGGTAGAGAGAAAATCATGGTCTACAAAATTGAAGTTGATATTGGTGGGCGACATTTTGCCATCGGTCATTTCAACTTCTGTATAGATGTTAGTGGTTCCCTGTCCCGGCACAAAGGCAGTTCCGGAAATGGAGTGCACACCCGGTATGGTCTTTAATTCATTCTTCACGGCATCAAGGTGATTCACCACAGCGCTGTCGGCATTGGTATTTACTACCAGCGTGGCATTTTTATGGAAACCGAGATCCTGATTTTGTACCAGGTGCAATTGATCATACACGAGCAGTGTTCCGGCCACCAGCATGATGGATATCACAAACTGCACCGATACGAGCGCTCTCCTGAAGTTATGGTGACTATACAATCCCTTCACGGAGGGTCGAAAGATATGCAGCGGCTGAAACCCAGAGATGATAAGCGCGGGGTAAGCGCCAGCAAAAATTCCGATCAGCAGCACCAATGCCACCCCAATGATTACCAGGGGCCAGGTATTGGGAAAGATAGAAAAGCTCAATGGAGATTCGATCAGCAAACGGAACGGAGGGAGTGCGAGTCCTGCCAGTACCACGGCCAGGATACCAGCCAGACAGGCTACGATAATGGATTCACCAAGGAACTGTGCGATGAGCATTCTCCGCAGGGCACCCAGTGATTTCCGGAGGCCTACCTCTTTTAGTCTTCGTGATGCCCGTGCCGTAGCCAGGTTGATGTAATTGAAGCAGGCGATGAGCAGAATGAAAACGGCAATGATAGAGAGGATGTAGATGTTATTCATGCTGCCGCGTGTTCCGTTTTCCCACGAGCGCTGCGGTGCCATGTAGATCTCGGTGAGTGACTGCAACGGCAGGTCTTCGTAATACATGCCGCCTTTTTCGATGTTGCGAGTAATGAAAGAGGGCATCTTCGCACGGACCTTGTCGATGTCTGATACCTCGCGCAGCAATACATAGGTATGGAATCCATTCCAGAACCAGCCATTCTCTTCTCCACGTTTGTTGTTAGGATTGCTGCTCCAGGTTGAAAACGAGATCAGGCTGGAGAAGCGAAAGTGCGAATTCTCCGGCACGTCTTTCATCACACCCGTTACTTTAAATTCCGTATTGTCCATCTTGAGCAATTGCCCGACAGGGTCTTCATCAGCAAAATACTTTTTAGCCATTGTCTCGGTGAGCACGATGGTATTCGGTTCAACCAGTGCTGTTTTCCTGTCGCCTGTCAGCAGCTCAAAGCTGAACACATCAAAGATGGTGCTGTCGGCAATGTAGGTGTCGGGTTCATAGTAGGAGATACCATTGCGTTGGGCCAGCATGTTCCAGTTCTGAATGCGTACATACGTTTCTACTTCCGGAAAATCTTTCAGCATGTGCGGCCCCATGGGCGGAGAGCTTGTGGATTGAAGCAAGAGTTCATTCTCCGTGCGCAGGTTCTCAACAATACGGTAGATCCTGTCGGCCTTCGCGTGATAGCGGTCGAAGCTCAGTTCATGATATACATAAAAGGAGATGAGGCTGAACGTAGCCAGCCCGACCGCGAGGCCTACAATGTTGATCGCAGAGAAACCTTTGTTCCGCAGCAGCGACCGCGTAGCGGTGATGAAATAATTTTTGAACATGGGTGCGGGTTGATAAAAGGGTTGACGACTTATTTTTTTGATGATCCCCGGACGGAACAGGCGGAGAACGTTGACGGAAAACCGCAGCCGCGCTTTCGAAATACTACCGGCTGCCGCTTCGCGCTGAAACATTTCGCAGAGATCACCTTCTATGTCTTCCGCCATCGAGGGATCGCAGAACCAGCGGAAGAAGCGAAGGAAAAGTTTCGGAGGTTGTATGTTGGTATGATGACTCATGACTTGGGAAAGGCGAGACGGGGTATTGCTTTAAACATTTCCTGGCGTTGTTCCTGTGTTTCGCGGAGTACGCGCGAACCGAGTACGGTTAGCGTGAAGTATCGTTTACGCTTGCCGCCACGCACGTTGGTGGCTTCACCGAATTCAGAATCCAGGTAGCCTTTATCTTCGAGTCGTCTCAATACCGTCTGCAGGGCGCCAATGCTTACGGGCCGGTTGAGGCGTTTTTCAATCTCATCGATGATGGCCACACCGTAGGCCTCTTTATAGAGTATCCCTACCGTAAGCATGACAATTTCTTCAAACTCTCCCAGTTGATGTCGGTTCACGTCCGTTATATTTGACTTAAATGTAGTTAATATACTAACAAAAGAATGGGAAGGTTACATGAATTTTGAAGTTTTTGTTCAGAATATAGTATTGTTAGGGTTTGGGATGAGGTGGCATAATGTTAACTCTCCCTATACAAAATTATTGAACTCATTGTATGACGCGCCCAGGTGAAGTACAAGCTTTGAAATCTTAAGATTACTAATCGTTTATGATCAGACCACACCTGGTTTTCCCGAGTCCTCGGGGTGCACCACTCGCCCCAAACAAAATTGACAACCTGTTTCTTCGTGTTTTCTTTGCGTCTCTGCGACTTTGCGGTTAACCGGGTTGACCAAATCCCTATTTCTCCGGATATTTTGACCTTCAATTTCTGCCCCATGTACGTAAAACGATACTTCAACTTTCAGATACTTTATTTCATTTCATGGCGAATGGTGTTGTGGTCGCTCTTCACCGGGCTCCTCGCTATGATCACCTACCGGTATCTCGGCTGGAAATGGGTGGCCATTCCCTGGCTTCCGGTTTCACTGATCGGTACAGCGGTTGCGTTCTATGTAGGCTTCAAGAACAATCAATCGTATGATCGCTTGTGGGAGGCGCGAAAGGTGTGGGGGAGTATTGTCAACCTGAGCCGCGCGTTTGGCGCGTCATGTCGTTCGTTTACCGTGTTCGCGAAGACGAACGGGATTTCATCTGCGGAGATCGACAAAGAAGTGGCTGTATTGATCCTTCGGCACATCGCCTGGCTGCATGCGGTAAAGCATGCCATGCGACAACGGACACTCTGGGAACATAATCTTCCTGCCAGTAACCGGCAGCGAAACTATTTCAGTAAGCGCATCGACTTCTCTACATTCGATCACGATGCCAGTGAATGCCTTACCGCGGAAGAGTTGGAGTGGGTGAAGAAAAAGAAAAATGCCGCTACGCATTTGCTGGATAAGCAATCACAGCACATCGCGGAATTACGCAACCTCGGATTCATCGATCACTTCCAGCAGATCGAATTGCAAAAGCTGATCACCGATATGTATGCCGAGCAGGGAGCATCTGAGCGCATCAAGAATACACCGTTACCCCGACAGTATTCAACATCCAGCCACCTGTTCATCCTGATCTTTACTTACCTGCTGCCGTTCGCCATGCTCAATGAATTTGAAAAATTGGATGGCGGGAATTTCCTCTGGCTGATGTT
>DASXWH010000199.1:0-13637 GCA_036503775.1 Ohtaekwangia sp. | reverse complement strand
TTGAGGAAACACAAAGGACGCACTTTTATCTCCGGCAATGAGGGCGATCTGTTTGACAAACAAAGCAAATTTCACCACCACAAATCCAAAGGCCATGATCGCGATACTCGTGCGAATCCAGGCCAGGAACGTCCGCTCATTCGCCAGGTGATCCGTAGGACCGCCAATCTTTCTTTTATGCTGCTCTTCCATAAGGAAATCAAATTACCAGCTCGTTTATCAAAGAACAATTCGCTTGCTTACGCATTTTCCTTTTGCCCATCATCAAAAATCATTTGATAAGGAATCTGTTCATCACGCAAGATAACGCCAATGGAAACCAGCATGCCGAGTTTTGGTGTAAGCGAGACGACGTCTCCCTCGTAGGATATCGCTTCACATAAACCAATGATCTTAATTTCAATATGCGATAACTTCGTCCAGTTACTTTTCTCCACTACAAATACTGCCATAACGCTGCAATCTACGAGCGAAGACGCCATACATTCAAAATGTGACAAAGCTCAACATCACAACCAAGGATGTATTTATTATTTTTTAATTTATGCCTTATGATTAATTAATGTATTCGATCAGCTATATCGATTGAACAAAAGATGGACTTTTGCAATGAATACCGATATGATCAGTAAATTATTAGTCGATGACAAAGTGCATGAACCGCGCACATACAAAGGCATCACCTTCGTTCATATGCACGATCTTTCGCCGGCACAAGTTGAAATAATGAAAGACACACTTACCGGTAGTGACTTTATTAAAATACTTATTGACGGACAGGTACTCAAGCAATGCTTGCAGTATCACGACTACCTGAAATGGTACGATCGGGTTTACGCACCTCTCCAAGAAGCGCAATGAATTGATCGCAATCTGTGGCGATATTTTTATTTATCATTTAATAAAATATCATACACTTTTCATGAACGAGTCGTGAGCAGAAAGCTTTAATCGTTGCGCACGGTGTAATTTTGCATTTGATATAAGCGAATCATAAATGTTTGTTTAGTTGGTTGCCCTGGCATAAAAGCCAGGGCATTTGTTTGGTCCGGCTTGTAGCGCACGAAAAGATCTGAACGATTGGTAATGACACTGTTTATACATTGGGATATTTCACCGGAACTCATTGACTTAGGCTTTTTATCGGTGCGCTGGTATTCTCTTTTCTTTTTAGCCGGCTTTCTGTTGAGTTACCATATCCTGAAATATTCCTTTCAGCGAAATAATGTAGCGCCTCATGTTCTCGACAGGCTAACCGTATATGTGGTGGTGGCTACCGTCGTAGGCGCCAGGCTCGGACATTGCCTCTTCTATGACTTTGATTATTATGGGCAGCATCCACTGGAGATTTTTCTCCCGGTACAATTTGAGCCGGAGTTTAAGTTCACCGGCTATCAGGGACTGGCTAGTCATGGCGGAGCGATCGGGATTGTGATCGCTGTCTTTCTCTTCACGCGTAAATACCGCGTAAACATCTGGTGGCTCCTGGATCAGCTGGCACTGGTTGTACCATTGGCGGGATGCTGCATCCGCCTGGGTAATCTCATGAATTCAGAAATGATCGGAAAGCCGACAGACCTTCCGTGGGCATTCGTCTTTGAACGCGAGGACATGCAGCCCCGGCATCCTGGGCAACTTTACGAGGCCATACTGTACCTGCTGATTTTTATGTTGATGCTCGTGCTTCACCGCAGGACGCACAAACAATATGGATTCATCTTCGGAGTTTTTCTTTCGTTGCTCTTCATCGCGCGATTTGCCGTAGAGTTTGTCAAGGAACCTCAGTCGGGATTTGAATCCGGCATGACCTTCAACATGGGACAACTCCTGAGTCTGCCCTTCATTATCATGGGCATCGTGCTGGCCATTGCCAACTATAGAAACCGATTAATGAAAGCATAGAAAACGCAAAAGAATATGAATGACGCTGAGCTGTTAAAGAAAAAGATCATCCTGGAGCTCCGGCCATTTTTTGAAATGTTCGAAGACAAACTTCCCGGCACTTCACAGCAGCAATGGGAAGCGAGTCTTCATGAACTGGAGGTGGCGATCATCAATGCACCGGAACAGTTCTTAAGTATACGCCTGCAAAAGATCGAACTTCAGACTATCCTCCCGGAGATCTTCAGTGTTTTGAAGCAGAAGATAGCAGGCCATGAAATCACCACGCCTGGCAGTGACAGGAATTCATGATTATTAAAATATTTATGAAAGATTACTTAAAGTAATATTAAACATTGTCTGATTTGGCATCAAAAACGCGGATTAGCGGCATTTGACGCCTATACAGACTCTATCGCCGTAATGCTTTGTATCTTTACAAGCTTGTCAATCCAACCTGCGCCCATCCATGAATGTACTGGTGATCGAAGATGAGCAGAAGCTCTGTGCCTCCATTAAGAAAGTACTCGAAGAGAACGGCTATAGCGTAGACATCGCCTACGACGGGCAGATCGGAGAGCGACTGGCGCTGAAACGTGATTACGATGTGATGATCGTAGACATCATCATCCCGATGATCAACGGGCTTGAATTGTGTAAACGTATCAAGCGTACCAAGCCCGCTGCACCGATCATCATGCTTACAGCACTGGGAACAACGGAAGATAAGGTAACAGGTCTGGAAGCAGGTGCTGATGATTACCTGCTCAAACCATTTGAATTTGCAGAACTGATCGCCCGGATGCGGGCCGTCATACGACGCTCCAATATCTCGCTCAACGCAACGGGCGCAGTTCTCCAGTTCGAGGACCTTCAACTTGACGCTGGCAAGAAGGTTGTGTTCCGGGGCGGTAAGGAGATCGAACTCACGGCAAAAGAATTTCAGTTGCTGGAATACCTGGTCAACAATCCCGGCAGACTGATCTCGAAAGCAGAACTGGCAACCAAGGTCTGGGATATTCGCTCCGACAAAAGCAGCAACGTTGTCGAAGTATACCTGAATATCCTGCGAAAAAAGATCGACCGTGACTTTGAACAGAAATTGATCCATAACCGGAAAGGCCTGGGATATATCCTTCAAAAAGAGACATGAAAATAAGAAGCAAGCTGACCATTACTTTCTTTCTTTTGGTTGTTGTGATTCTTTCTCTCGCCACGCTGTCCATTTATTTTTTCTTCGCAGATTATCGGGAGTCGGATTATTTCAGGCGATTGAAAAATCGCACCATGAACACAGCAACGCTTATCATCGAAGGACAACTTGAAAGTGCGGAATTGATAACACGTTTTGAGAACACAAACCCCGGTCACATACCGCCACAATACATTTTTGTTTTCAGTCCCGAGCTTAAGCCCATCTACGCGACGAAAGATTACCCGCCGGAGATCGGCGATCCCAGTGACCTGCTCCAGCGCATACAGGAAGAAAAAGAAGTACGCGTTACAGAAGGCAAATACCAGATCATTGGTTTTCGTTTTTTTGGAAAAGGAGAACAATACCTGGTGGTTGGTGCCGCCAGTGATACTTTCGGCCAGGAGGGCCTGGAGAACCTGGAGAAAATTCTGCTGGCAGTTTTTGCGGTCAGTCTTGTGTTCGTATCGATCGGAGGCTGGTTCTATGCCGGGCGTTTTTTAAGCCCGATCTCTAAGGTAATCACTGACGTGGAGAAAATAACAGAGAGCAACCTGGACGTAAGAATAGATCATGGCAGTGGCAATGATGAGATTGCTAAACTTGCCCGGACATTCAACAACATGCTGGGACGACTGGAGGATTCATTCCTGGCGCAGAAGAATTTTATTTCCAACGCATCGCATGAACTGCGCACGCCTATCGCCATTATCTCCGCCGAAATTGAAGCCGCACTCTTGCAGACTGAAGAAGGCGATCAGAATTACGAGGTGCTGAATTCGGTATTGGAGAATACAAAAAGTCTGAGTCACCTTTCCACCCAGCTACTCCTCCTGGCACAGACCAGTGCCCAGAACCCCGAACAGAAATTCCCCGTGATTCGTATTGACGATGTCATCTGGGACGCCAAACACGAACTTGAAAAAGCAAATCCCGATTACACCATTACAGTCGACTTTGACCTGGCAATGGATGATGAAGCATTCCAGGTACGGGGTGACGCGCAACTATTGAAAGTCGCAGTGATTAACCTGATGGACAATGCCTGTAAATATTCTGATGATTGCCAGGTGGTAGTTCGACTGGCTGTGTCAAGTGGAAGTTTTTTATGCGTGGAGTTCGTTAATACGGGAACAGGCATTCACGAAGAAGATCATGAAAAAGTTTTTGCTCCATTCTATCGCGGAAAATCATCGAGCCACACCAAAGGCTATGGTATCGGTCTTTCACTTGCCAGACGCATCATGAAACTTCATCAGGGCACCATTGGATTGCAATCCGCTTCGGGATCACATACCACGTTCGCGCTTTTCTTCCCTACCAACAGAATCTGGGTCTGAAGGCACATTTAATCTCCATTTAATCTCCATTTAATCGGGATTGGTTCTCCGCAAGCACGGGCCTGTCATACTTTAGTACTGTGTGAGGGACGATCAAGTCGTTGCACGATCCGAGATAACTGTATATTATAAATTCAATGGAGATGAATTCATTTAAGAAAAACAACAGGTTGGTACGCGCGGTTTTTATTTTAGTTTTTATTGCCTGCACGCACGCATCGTATGCGCAGTCAAGCCAGATGAAGGAAGCCTTTCATTATATAGAGATTGAGCAGCCTTCACGGGCTTTAAAAATAATAGATGTATTATCGGTTGCCGACAAACCGACCCTGGAAGAGCAGTACTATGTTGGCTTGGGATATATCCGTCTCGGTCGCCTGGACAATGCCATAAAAGCTTTCGAAAAAGGAATTGCGCTCAAGGAGAAACACGGTCTTAATTATGCAGGGAAAGCACACGCCCTCATTTTTCGCAATGAGAGCACGGAAGCTGATGCGTTACTGAAGCGCGCACTGGATCTGGGTAAAAACAAGAACCCCGAGATTTTAACAGCAGTCGCTGCAGCTTACATCGCTGATTCGACAAACGTTCCCAAGGCTGTTGAATTGCTGACCAAAGCAAAAGCGCTAAGTCCCGGCAATCGTGAAATCAACATGCTTCTCGGTGATGCGTACCTGTTATTAAATGAAGGAGGTAAATCGGTAAGTAGTTACGAATGGGCAGCCAAGGCTGATCCAACATGGGCAGAGCCCTATCTAAAGATTGCGCTGGTTTACAATCGGGCGAAGAATAAATCGATGGTGTTTGAATCGCTTAACAAAGCGATCAAGGTAGACAGTCAGTTTGCTCCAGCCTATAAAAGGCTTGGCGAGATTTATTATTTGCGCAAGGAAGCGGATAAAGCTGTGGATGCCTACGAAAAATATCTGGCGATAACAGAGAACCCGGGTGATGCTAGATTTCAGTATGCCTTCTTTTTGATCATGGCCAAGCAATTCGATAAGGCAAATGAGATATTTAAGAGCGTGATCAATTCAAACAATGCGCCGCCTATCGCCTACAAGTATTATGCATACTCATTGCTGGAGCAGGACACGACGCGGAAGAATGCCGAACTCGCGCGTCCACTCCTGGAGAAATATATTTCCCAACTCAAGCCAGGCGAAGTTCAGGCAAGTGATCACGCATATTATGGCAAGGTGTTGCTCAAACTCGGACAGGACTCACTGGCCGGTGAATACTTTACAAAAAGTATTGCACTTGACTCTGCGCAGGAAGATATTCTGAGACTGTATGGACAGAACCTGATGCAGCATAGGAACTTCCAGAGAGCGGCCGAGGTATATCAGAAACTGGTGGACCTTGATCCGACGCCACCACTCCAGGATCTCTGGTCTCTGGGACGAGCGTATTATTTCGATGAGCAATATGTTGATGCCGATTCAACGTTTGAGGAGATGATGGACAAGCAAGCTGTTGACAAGTTACCTTTCCAGGTACTCTTGTTCTCCGCGCGTTCGAAGGCTAACATCGATTCTACGATGGCTACGGGACTGGCCAAACCCATGTACGAAGCATTCCTGGATCGCATCTCAACGAATCTCTCAAAGTACGATGATGAGGCAATAGAAGGATACAGTTATCTCGGAGCCTACTACGTGCATAAAGAAGAAAATATCGTTAAGGCAAAAGCCTGCTACCAAAAGATACTGGAACTCGACGCATCCAATCCAACGGCCAAAGAGTTTATGAAAGTTATAAATGAATCAGCGCAGAAGAAAGGTGGATAATTTTTAGAGGAGCCGAGATTTATCCTGCACCGCCCAATCAGTTTAGACATCTGAGACTTGGTAAAGCGGTGGATTTTCCGATACTTTGCACGGTACTTGTTCTTGCGGGAAGAGATTGAGACTCACGAAACTTTTTAAGGATTTTTTCAACAGTGGTAAGGCAGGTGGCCTTGTGCTAATCGCGTGTACGATTCTGTCTTTGTCCCTTTCAAACTCGAGTCTCCAGTCTTTCTATCTGTCCATCTGGAATTTTGAGTTTGCTGATCACACCGCCACCCATTGGATAAACGATGGGCTGATGACTATCTTTTTTCTTTTGGTAGGACTTGAATTGGAGCGAGAGCTTTACATCGGGGAATTGTCCGATATCAAGAATTCACTGCTACCGATTTTCGGAGCATTGGGTGGGATGCTCATACCGGCTGGTGCACATTTGCTATTTAATTATGGTACCCCTTCACAGGCAGGCGCTGGGATACCCATGGCCACCGATATCGCTTTTGCGTTAGGTGTGCTTTCGCTGCTGGGAAATCGTGTACCTGTTTCTGTAAAAATATTTCTGACCGCGCTCGCCGTTATCGATGATCTGGGAGCCATCCTGGTGATTGCCATTTTCTATACCGGTACGCTGCAATGGATGAACCTGGGTATTGCGCTTGGCATATTCGCGGGATTACTTATTCTCAACCGTCTTAAAGTACGCAACCTCATTCCTTATTTAATTGCCGGTGCAGCGATGTGGTACTTCATGCTTCACTCCGGTATTCATGCAACGATAACGGGTGTGCTATTGGCCTTTGCTATCCCTTTCGGAGATGGCGGTGAAAAGTCTACTTCCTATATCCTCCAGCATTTTCTGCATAAGCCTGTTGCCTTTATTGTACTGCCCTTGTTCGCACTGGCCAATACGGGCATTGTCATTGAAGCGGACTGGTACAGATCGCTGACCGAATCGAACTCTCTTGGAATTGCAGCGGGGTTGATCATTGGAAAGCCGCTAGGCATTCTCCTGTTTAGTTACCTGGCAATTTTTTTTGGCTTTGCGAAAATGTCGGACGGAATGGGATTCAAGGAAATGCTTGGTGCCGGGTTGCTGGGCGGGATTGGATTCACGATGTCGATCTTCATCACCTTGCTTGCATTCGATCAAAGTCATATCGTTGAGCAATCGAAAATTGCTATCATGCTTTCTTCACTCTTTGCAGGAACGCTTGGCTATTTGGTGCTTAATTGGTGTTTGAAGGACAAATGTTCCCTAGATAGCTGATTTTTAAATAACACCTATTTTTTAGCGCATCCCTTCTCAGGCTCTTTTCCTGTTAGTATTGGCCATTTTTGCGTATTCCAGCCATCCACAAAAAATATTTTGTCATAAATATTGCGTAAACACCTGTTTACATTAAATTTAGGTAAACAAGTGATTACCTATTGAATGCCCGTGGAAACAAGACGAGACGTATTTCAGGCTATTGCCGACCCGACAAGACGAGAAATTATTCGCATCCTGGCGAAGGAACCGATGAATCTCAACAGCATTGCGGACAATTTTGATGTCACACGCCCCGCCATATCCAATCATATCCGTATCCTGGAAGAGTGTGGGATCATTGCCATTGAGCAGCAAGGTCGTGAACGTCTTTGTAGTATTCGGCCTGTCAATTTGAAGGAGGTGTCAGATTGGATTGGACAGTTCAACATGCTCTGGGAGCATCGATTGGAATCATTCGAAAAATATGTTAATCAACTTAAATCAAAACGAAGTAATCATGGAAAACGAAAATGACCTCGCCAGGAGAACGCTCACTATCCGTAAGACCTTGGACGCACCGATCGAATTAGTCTGGGAAGCCTGGACGCAAACAGAACACATCGTAAAATGGTGGGCACCCAAAGGAATGACGGTGAAAGTAGTCAAGCATGATTTTAAGGTTGGTATTGAATGGAAATACACCATGCCCATGCCAGACGGAAACGAGTTTATTTCTGAAGGAGTTTACTCGGTGATTGAAGTACTCAAAAAAATAATCACGTCAGCTAACTTCCGCCCAATGACAGAGGGTGTAGAAATGAGAACACTGTTTGAAAAGGATGGTGACAAGACACATTTCATATTTAGTGTTGTACATCCTACCGAAGAGTACAAGATGCAGCAAGAAAAAATGGGCTTTTACAACGGTTGGGGATCGGCATTGACAAGATTGGAGGAGATCATCAAATCATTTAAAAAGTAATCATCATGGAATTCAATATCAACTTTGCGGCAGTAGCAGTCTGTGTATTGTTCAGCTTCATTCTTGGTTTTGTTTGGTATGCAGCAATCTTTATCAAGCCCTGGACAAAAGAAATGGGTTACGATCCCAACATGCGACCAGATAAAAAGCAGATGATGAAAGGTATGCTACTTTCCGTCATCGGAAATTTTCTTTTGTCTGGATGCTCGCATTTTACCTGGCGGGTTGGAAATATATTCCAAACTCCGAACAGATGGGTACGATATCATTTGCAGTCAACTCCGCGTTGTCGGTATGGCTTGGTTTTTTTGTTCCGGTTCATTTGAGCAAAATAGTTTGGGAAAAGCATTCATGGAAACTGTTTTTTATCGATAGTGGTTTTAATTTTATCTCTCCAATATCGGTGGCGATTATACTTGCATATTGGAGAAGCTAGAACCATAATGTGAAAAATAAGGTGAGCGTTACAATCAGGAAAGCAGAAGCGACTGACGTCGATATCCTACGTGAATTGTTTTCAAATTGCGTGATGACTGTCTGTGCAAATGACTATTCGAACGAGCAATTAAAAGTATGGATCTCCGCTGCCGACAATCGGGATATCTGGTCTGACAAAATAAGATTTCAATTCTTTCAGGTTGCAGAGCGAGAAGGAACGATTGTTGGCTTTGGTTCGCTTGAGGGCCATGATATAATAGATTTACTATACGTTCACCCTGAATTTCAAAGAATAGGCATTGCGAATGGAATTCTCGGCGCGTTGTTATCGAGATCAAAAAAAGAGCACGTGAGTTTGATTAAGGCAGACGTAAGTAAGACTGCCAGACCATTTTTTGAGTCACATGGATTTCGGGTGCGTCAGGAACAAGCAGTAACCAGCCACGGCATTTCAGTTATCAATTATAAAATGGAGAAGAATTTGTGAACCTTTCGATCAGCACGACTGCACTGCGCCAGGGCATTTGTGATTCACTTTTTCAAACTTTCTCTCGTTTATTTGATAAGCCCATCACGGTCTTTTTTTACTGCTTTGACAAACTCTGTGGCATGTACACTGACGTTCTCATGCTTTTCAGACCATGTAACTATTTCAATCATTAAAGGGATTAGATCAATTCCCTTAGCCGTCAATTTATAGAGCACTTTTACTTTACTATCAGGATGCTTGTGTTTAGATATTATACCAGCACACTCCAGTAACGCCAATCGATCTGCCAGGATGTTGGTGGCGATTTTTTCATCCGATGCAAGGAAATCCCCATAGGTATTTTTCCCTTTAAACATTAGGTCGCGGATAATTAGCAACGACCATTTATCACCAAAAATATCCAGGGCAGTACTTATTGGGCAATCCGAACGAAACTCAATCTTTTTCTTCTTCACGATTTCCAAGGTACAGACATCACTTGCAAATAACAAGTAAAATATTTTACTTGTACTTGCATAATGCAAGTAACATTAAACCAGTATGAAAAGCCGTGGCGTACAATGAAAAACTGGCAGATCGAGTACGTGACCAATTGAGCAGTCAGCGTAAACTGGAAGAGAAACGTATGATGGGTGGACTTACGTTTATGGTGAATGCCAAAATGTGCCTCGGAATCCTGAATGACGATCTGATGGTGCGCCTTGCACCAGAGGTATATGAAGAGGCCTTGGATAGACCAGGATGTCGGGCGATGGATTTTACGGGAAGACCTATGAAGGGATTTGTCTTCGTTGATCCGGAGGGAACGAAAGGTGTCAGACAGTTGAATTATTGGATTGGGCTTGCGCTCGATTTCAACAAAAAAGCGAAAGCATCAAAAAAGAAAAATAAAAATCTTAAGAAATGAAAATTACGCTGTCAAAATTCGCACTCATGGTGCTCGCCTACCTGGTACCCACCATGATATTGGGTATGGTATGGCATTTTGTGTGGTTCAGTGAATTGTATGAACGATTGGGGATCTATAATCGGAAAGATCCTATCATTCCGTTGGGTTTCACGTCAATGTTTGTACAGGGCTTGGTCATCGCGTATTTATACCCATACTATGCCGAACAAAAGCCATCCCTGGTCAAAGGTGTCAAGTTTTCTTTGGTAATGGGGTTCTTTCTATTCAGCGTATCAACGTTGGCAAATGCTGCGAAAATTGAAGTTACGTCAATGATGGATTGGCTTTGGGTTCAACTATTGTTTACACTGATTCAGTTCTCAACGGTTGGATTATTCATTGGCCTGATTTTCAGAAAGGCGTAACACTGCGTCTGATACTCAAGGGATTAAAATCAGCTTTTTGAGTTGCGTTCGAACAGCCCGATCTTTTTCCGGATCACATTCGTCATGCCAAAGGGTCCTGATGCTCTTGTGGAGTAAAGCGTCAGCACAGGGCAATTCGTCTTGGCGGCAATCCGACGCGCAATCACCTTGTGTGGCGATTCGCTGGATTGATTTTCATCTATAGCAGTAATAACCATATCGGTATGATCATGTTCGATGATCTTCAGTATTTCCTGCGCCGGGTTTCCACATGCCACCTGAAAATCAACCGGAATTCCATAACGGTTGGAAAGCAATTTTGCCTGTTTTTTTAAATTGATGCTGGCAACTTTTACAAGCTCAGGCAGCAGGTTAGGTGTCAACCGATTTTCCGGAAACAAAAATGTTGATGTATCCAGAACGTACAGCAATGTTATACGAAATTCACTCTCTTCACAAAGTGATCCCGCTGCATGTTGCGTCCTGGTTGCATAGGCTGAGAAATCAGTTGCTACCAGAATTTTTTTTACTTCACCAGCCATATTTCCTCCATTCTTTAAATATGAAATGTATTTGCGTGGCGTAGGAAATCCTTGTGCCGACTTGATTACCCAAAGATTAATCCGATTGATCCGCTTTATCGGATTGGGGGCATTAAATCGAAATTAAATCAACATTAATACATTTGGCCAGCAGCATATGAACCACAATTTGCTCGTGACTATTCCCATACCACAACAGTTTTAATGTCATCCTCTGAACGGAAATCAAGCGCCTGCGAAAAAATTTTGTAGCCTACACGTGTCGTGATCAGTTGCTCTGGCAATGTTGGCCAAGTGGATACCATTGCTTCCAAATCGCGTATAGCCATTGAGAATGTGTCCTGCTAAAATAATGAAGACAGCCTTAGCTAGATTGACTTTTCTTGGCAACAGCCTTCGCTCCGATAGATGTCCGTAAATAAAAACAAACAGTAGTATCACAGCATTTCGTAAAATAAAAATGGAAGTGTCATTCATTTCCACTGATCCTTATTTTATCTGGTTGTATTCCGGCATCCGTTCCAGTTAGAAATCTCACTATATCCGATTTCGATAGGAAGCAAGCAGAGGTGATGAAAGGGCATGATGCCCCTTCATCACCTTGTTTTGTGTTAAAGCGTTCTTTTTCGTTACTCCTTGACTTTATCTTTTAACCGAGATTCAGAAACGTAAACCTTATCACCTTTTTCGTTGATATAGTAATACTTCGGTGTGGACTCGATGTAGATAGTTTGCCCGTCAGGCCCAACTTTCTTGTCATGCTTTTTATCGGTCACTTCTGCCATTGCCTTGGAGGATTGCTTTGCGAAATCCTGATCCCGATCATTTTGCTCGTATGATGCTCTATCCTTTTCTGACGATTCCTTTTCATCAGGTACAAGTCCGAACAGTGAAACATTTGCTTTGTTACCCTTACTATTCGGATCGGTCTGATATGTAAATGCTACCTTACTAACCTCCTTATCGGGATCAAGATCGAAAGTCCGGGTTTCGCTGCCTTTACTAATCTTGTTCTTTACGTCAAAGTCTTTCATCTCGCCGGATTCATAAAAGACCTGAAGCCTTTCTATTCTCAGGGGCGCATCACTTATCCTTAGCTTGATCGACTCAAACTGATCTTCGCCCAGCACAATGATGGACTCGTTTTCCTTCCCGAAGTTCGCGGATGTTTCGCCAATTTTTTTCCATCCGGGTTTATTATCTAACAGTATCGCTGGCTTTTGTCCGAACGATAAGAGCGCCGTTGATAGGGACGCAAATAAATAATACTATTATCTTTTTCATAGCGTTTTCGTTTTTGGTTAACTATTGGTTCTTTTAAAGTCAACGCGATCACCTTCTATCGGTTTACAACCTCCCATTAAAACCGAATTAAATCGATATTAAATGGCCCCGTTTGAGGAAGTCTGCGCTGATTGATTACGCGACTTGCTGAAACATCGCACGACATGCAGTCGCACAACTTCTACATTCAGCTGCACATTGTTGGCAATGGTCAACTTCATGCTTTTCACATTCATCGGCACACGCGTCGCAAATTTCAGCACAGGCACTACAGAATAGCGTTGCGTGTTCGCCGGAGATGCCCATCAACCGCGCTGAAGCGTAACAGGCCTCAGCACACTCCCTGTCAAGTTCGATGCACCGTGCCATCATACTCACATCACTTTCGTTAAGGCATTCGGTTGCACAGTTGTCACATTGCCTGGCACAACGCAGACATGCGTCAATACAGTTTTGAAATGTTGTGTTACTCATAAAGGTTTCAAGTTTTTGATTGACCTATCCTAAATTTTCATGCCCCGAAAGATCGCGCAATGCCACAAAATTTGGAGTGGACTTATTGATACATTCTCTCATTGGCGGATAAATATCCTCCTATATCAAATCATGCTCATCCATTTTAATTTCGAATTAATTTCGATTTAATGTATAGAGACTATTATAGGCAAATTGATAACCTGTACAATAGGCTTAGATCAGAATACAAAAGGTTCGAATTTTTACCAGCCACCCCGACTGCGCCCGCAGAAGCAGGTTTCCTGCGTAGGTGGGCTTCGCTTTTCATAGGCTTTATGCAGTACTTAGCATGAGCGCTTGCGGGCTTTGTCGGGCGCGGCCCAACTCCACCGGAAATTGCTTCAGTCGTTTATTATAATCAAAACCGTTGTTTAATACGTGGATTGTTTACATTCTTAAATGTGCAGACGGAAAATTCTATACCGGATGTACTTCTGATTTACAAGACGGGATAAAAAGACATGCAGGCCAGGTTCCGGCAACACAAGGCAGATTGCTGATAGCACTTGTAACACATATAGTCTTTTCCTGAAAAGCAAAAGGCCTACGATTTTGAAAAGTATCTAAAAACTGGCTCTGGACGAGCAGTAATGTATAAACGACTCGTATAGCAATTTCA
>DASXWH010000198.1:0-10411 GCA_036503775.1 Ohtaekwangia sp. | reverse complement strand
CTGCCGGTAATTATTCTTCAGTGCCAGCGCATGACACTGACCAATATACTCGAGGGCTTTTTCCGTATTGCCCAGCGAATAATGAACGTTGGCAATGTTGGCCAGCGCTCTGCTGAAACCTACCGGCTCATGCAGGAGGCTGTCATAAATGTTAGCCGTCTGAATAAAATAGCGCAGCGCCTTTTCATAACTATTCTCCTGAACTTCCACATTTCCCAACGTGCTGTAGGCATCCGCCTCTTCACTGTATAATTTTTTTGTTGCCACCAGTGACAATGTATGATTCAGGTAATGCCGGGACGAATCACGCATGCCCAGCGACAGGAATGTTTCACCCAGCCCGATATATGCGCCAGCCATTTCTTTTGAATCCTTCTGTTGATCCGCGGATGAAAAACCGGTGTGGTAAAACAGGCGTGCCGAGTCATACATTCCCTGCCTGTAACATACATATCCGATAGCATTTGCCAGCACAGCTTTTTTGGAATGCGCACCTTGCTGCATCATTTTATTCCAGGCTGTTTTGTATTGACGCAAGGCCTCAGCCGGAATGCTGTCGCGCAGCAGGTCTGCTTTTTTTATCAGCGCCTCCAGTTCAGGATTTGTTTGTGCTGACACCCGTGTGAGCGAAACGAGAATTAACGCAAGGACAACAAATCGTTTCATGGCATACGGAGGTTTTATTTAAGAAGGCGTTAATCGTTAATCGTTATCCGTGAGGTACCCATTCGTCATCAGGCCAATCGGTTGTATTCAGGAGCTTTTTGTCCTCATACTTGTCTTTAACATCGCTCCATTTTTTCCGGGCAAGCGGATCAATTTTAAAATCACAGTGTCCTCCCGGATTTTCACAAGCCGCAATAGTTGCTTCAAAGAGATAATTTATTTTCCCGCTTCCGCTCATTAGTATATCAATATCTCCGGGCTTCTCTGACACATCGATACAGAACTGTGGTTTTTTAAATAATGGATGAGCAACGATGCCATTCTTTTCCAGAAGTATATCATCCAGACCAGTAACGTTCCGGATCTCCTGTACGATAGCTTCCAGTGTTGGTACCAGGGAGGGAAATGTAATTGGCCATTCAATCCACATGATACAAGATAAAACACTGGAAGGTTATTTAATATCCACGGTCGAGGAGTATTTCAGCGGGGATTGAACGAGGTGTTAGGTGTTATTCGTTATTCGTTATTCGTTATCCGTTAATCGTTATTCGTTATTCGTGAGAGCTCGGGTTAGGGGTAGGTTCGTTTTATTGGCCTGCATAGGTTTAAAGGCAAACCCGTGCCCACACCACCCGATTAACGATTAACGGATAACGCCTGCCTGCCGGTAGGCACAATAACGAACCCAAAAAAAGCGCCAAAACGTTCTGAAAACAAAGCTTTTCAAAAATCGGTCTTGATTTTTCCTCTCAAAACCCTTACCTTCAATCGATTGCAACTTCCTTAAACCACGCTAATTATGAGCACTGTACGCAACATCCTGGACGATAAAGCCATCAACACCATCTACGCGGTAGAGCCCACCATCTCTGTTTATCACGCCATCGAGATCATGGCCGACAAGAACATAGGCGGTCTGATGATCACTGAAAACGGAAAGCTTGTGGGGATCTTCACTGAACGCGACTATGCGCGCAAGCTGATCCTCAAAGGCAAGTCATCCAAGGATACGCCCATCGGTGACCTGATGACCAAAGCACCCTTCACCGTTACCCGCGATACCAGTATTGAAGACTGCATGAAGCTCATGAGCAACAAGCGCGTACGCCACTTACCCGTAGTAGACAACGAAACCCTTATCGGCATCATTTCCATCAGTGACGTAGTGCGTTATATCATCGAAGAACAGAAATCCATCATTGAGCATTTGGAGAGTTATATCACGGGACAGCATAGTTAGTAATTTTATCAATGAAAATATTATGGACACCTAAGGTCATCTCTGTTTTGATCTTAGGTGTTGCTATTATTGGCAGTTATATTCTCAATTCCTCAAACACCCAAGAGTCGGTGATTGTTAAGACAGAACCAAAAGGCGAATCTGTTGAAGAGTACAACAAAAGGAAAAAAGCTGAGGCTGAGAGTTCAAAAAAATCTGCTGCAAGTCAAAAAACTTCGTTGACTATAGATGGAAGAGATCCTGCTACTGGTGACATTATTGACCCTCTAAATCTTTGGGCCAATTATGAAACAAGAACATATGCCCGAAAAGTAGGGCACGGTGAGATTGTAACATTGATCAAGCGTGAAGGTGATGGAGTACTGATCGAGACTGAATCAGGTCAACGAGGTTGGATAACCTATTTCTTTATTAAAGAATATAAATAAGACAAGGCATCTACAAACTGTAAGGCATTTCGTCAAACCGACATCCTGAAACTCTTCATACGATGTAACTAGGTAATGCGCTTGAACTCCTTCTCTATAAAACTGCGCTGAACTATGCCGATAATCGGTCACAGCAGAGTCTCCGGTCTCCGGGACTCTGCGCTGCTACTTGAATTCTCCAGTCCACTTTGTCAAATCAACATCCTGCAACTCCTCATAGGATGTAACTGGATAATTTCCCTGAACTCCTTCGCTATAAAACTGTGCTGAACTATGCCGATAATCCTGTGGGTGATCCACCAGCTGCCATTTACCGCGACACGGATTTTCATGAATGTAGTTTACTTTCTGAAGTATAAACTTTTCGCTGGTGCATTCTTTCCAATCGAAGGACGGCTCAAATATTTTTTCTCTGTGTCGTGAATGAAAACTTCAACTATTGCGCAGAGTCCCCGAGAGGCTCGGGAGACTCTGCTGTGACATTAACTTTCTCTTTGAGATTTTAATAATAGCTCAGTCATAGCAGAGTCTCCGGTTTTTCCGGGACTCTGCGTAAATACATCCACGACCCTCTGATTTCAAAATACAAGTCTTCTGGAAAGCTCAGAAAGACTGTTATAGGAAATTCCTGCTCTAGGAGAATTTACTTCTTCAAAAACTCAAACTCGTAATCAATCAGCTCCGTGGGGTGTATGCCAAGGCCTCTTGCAATTTCAAACAACGTAGTGAGATTGAGATTGGTGTCAGGATCAGATTCCAGCAGGCTTATCTTGGTGTGGTCAACATCGCAGAGATAGGAAAGGCCCCGTTGACTTAAGCCACGTTCTTCCCGAAGCTGTACAAGCTTCTCCCGGAATTTCTGCATGCGCTTTTTGTCTCTGGGTTTCATTGCTGCTGACAGAGCAATCTCATTTTTATCTCAAAAAATTGTGTATATAGAACTACCTACATTCGGGCACATTTACTATATTGCCTCTACATCAACCGGGGTTTCTGCTTTTACCCGGTTTCACTGTTGCACGGAATTTACTTTTCCCGCGAACGTGCGCTTCTGTTTTGAAGTGCACCGGGAGCCCATTGTCCTATTCGTTCGTAATTGTTTTAGTCATGACGCTCATACCTACCGATGAAGAACTGCTGGGTCAGCTCCGTAACGGAGAAGAGAACGCATTTGCCGTGATCTATAAACGCTATGCCACAGAGCTGCGGAACTTTGCTGCTGCACGCATCGGCCTGCGCGAAGATGCGGAAGAGATCGTGCAGGAAGTATTCGTTTCCCTCTGGGTGAGGCGTGATAACCTGACCAGCCGCATCGACCTCCGCCCCTACCTTTTCACTTCGGTGAAGTACATGATCATCCGCTACATCAGCCACCGGAAAGTAAAACAGAAGTATGCCGAACACTACCGCCTCTTCGAAGCGGCATATGACAGTCTTGAGATAACAGACCTTGACCCTGAAACAACGCGCGCCTTTATGGATAAGGCGCTTGCGCAGTTGCCTGTCCGTTGCCAGGAAGCGCTGAACATGCGGCTGAAGGAAAACCTCTCCAACAGTGACATTGCCGCGCGCATGAACATCAGCAAAGCCACGGTGGAGAATTATATCGTGAGCGGGGTGAAATCGCTGCGGGAGTCGTTCCGTGATTTTTTTGCCGTACGGTGAGTTATTCTCCAGCGCAGCATTCATTTCACAGAGATGTTGATGATACGCAGAGTCCCGGAGACCAGAGACTCTGCTGTGACGCTGATTTTAAGGTGGCAACATCAGCGAGTGGACCAAGACGGTTCTTCGAGGGCTCCTCGAGGGTTCTTCGAGGGCTCTACGATATAAAATCGATGTATAACCGGCTCTGTTTCAAACTTTTCCTTCAGTAACAGCAGCGTCTCCGTCAATGAAACAACAGACATGCAATTACGCAGAGTCCCCGGGAGGCCCGGGAGACTCTGCTGTGACGATCTATACGCGGAGTCCCCGGAAGCCTAGAGACACCGCTGGGACATTCTGTCAGTATTTTAACGGTGTAGCTGGGCAAACAATTCGTTGCTGATTACGATAAAAGTTCACCAACCTTCACCCATGGTTCGCCCAAGGTTCACCCAAGGTTCGCCCATGCTAAGCCTATGCATACACTTTACGCGATTTCCCCTGATTTTTACGGGGTGCCTGAAGCCTTATAGAGATCAACACGATACGACATTTCTGCTTTTTTGGCAGTCTACTTCCGTAATGAACAAATGAGCATTTACACTCAGTTCCGTCATAGCAGAGTCTCGGTCTCCGGGACTCTGCGTAATGAAACTCTGCCTTTAAAGATTTCTGGGAATACTATTATGATTTACGCAGAGTCCCCGAGAAGCTCGGGAGACTCTGCTGTGACCACGTCTCTTTGAGCTTTCTGACTATGCGAAGAGTGCCGTCATAGCAGAGTCTCCGGTCTCCGGGACTCTGCGTAATTAAAGTTCACCCGTCCACTTCGTCAAATCAACATCCTGCAATTCTTCATAGGATGTAACAGAATAATTTCCCTGAACTCCTTCTCTATAAAACCATGCTGAACTATGCAGATAATTCTGTGGCTGATCCGCCAGCTGCCATTTACCGCGACACGGGTTCTCGTGAATGTAGTTCAATTTCTGAAGAATGAACTTTTCGCTGGTGCATTCTCTCCAATCGAAAGAAGGTTCAAATACTTCGTGAAGCTTACCTCTTTGTTTTTGGAATGGCGTTACAAAGCTTTCAAGCTTATCGAGCAGATCATAGCGATTTGCTTCTTTCAATTTCTTTACAAGAGCGTAGGCCATAAAACGTTTTCCCGTTCCGATGATCCGGTTAATTGGTTCACCACCCGTATGGCGAAAGGCAATTAAAACATGAACATGGTTGGGCATGATTACATAGCTGATTATAAAATGCCCTTTACTTTTCAAATAGTCAAACCATCGGTACACGGCATCATAGCCATTTGATATCTCGAATAAAGGAAGCCATTTACAGCAGGTAAAGGTGATGAAGAATATCCCATTATATTCCTCAACAGATTTTTTAACACTCATGATACCTAACGTTTAACTATGAACCAACGGGATAAGTAAAAGTAACCAAAATGATAATGCTTTGCGCAGAGTCCCGGAAACCGGAGACTCTGCTGTGACAGCGGTGATGAAGAATATCCCATTATATTCCTCAATAGATTTTTTAACACTCATGATACCTAACGTTTTAACTATGAACCAACGGGATAAGTAAAAGTAACCAAAATGATGATGCTTTGCGCAGAGTCCCGGAAACCGGAGACTCTGCTGTGACAGCGGTGATGAAGAATATCCCA
This sequence comes from Ohtaekwangia sp., assembly GCA_036503775.1. Lineage (GTDB taxonomy): Bacteria > Bacteroidota > Bacteroidia > Cytophagales > Cyclobacteriaceae > Ohtaekwangia. The sequence continues at coordinate 4,743 of DASXWH010000198.1, read as the reverse complement.
TTATATTCCTCAACAGATTTTTTAACACTCATGATACCTAACGTTTAACTATAAGCCACCTGGATAACTAAAATAAAAATTAATGATGACTACGCAGAGTCCCGGAAACCGGAGACTCTGCTATGACAATCATTCATTCATCATACGTATGAAACGTATACTTCAGCACTCCTCCAGGTTTGACCAGGTATAGAGTATCACCTTTCGCTTCTTTAAAAATGGAATCACCCGCCTGCGCCACCGATTCGAAGATGGTATTGTTGTTGAGATCAGACGTGTAGGGATAAAAGGTATATTCCTTTCCATTGACCCGAACGATCACGGATCCTTTTCGCACAGACGGTTTCTCCTGAATCCTTCCGGCAAAGGCTGCCTGGTCAAAATGATGGAAATTTTCCGTGGCTCGTTTCAGCCTTCTCTTCTGCTGAAGAACAATAAGGATCACTACCATGACTGACAGCGGAATGATGAATTTCGAATAGCTTGTCTTCATATCTACCGTGTATCAATATACGAATCAATACCTACTCATCACCCGAATACCCCGGTGGATGAACTCCAACCAATTGCGGGTTATCCCTGATCAGCCGTTCGATGCGAACCACCGCAGCGCGAAGTCCGTCATAAAACTTTTCTTGCTGGAATTGAGGTATTACATCTTCCCGTAAGATGCGCGCGGCAATCTCGTCTTTAATGATCAACTCCAGCCCGAGCCCCACTTCAATTCGCACGGACCGTTCTCCGCGGGCAACCGTTATCAAGATGCCATCATCCTGTTCGGCCCTTCCCAATCCCCAGGTGTTGGCCGTGCGGAGAGAGTACTCCTCGATGGTTTCACCATACAATGAATCAACGATAAGAATTGCCATTTGAGAACCGGTACTATCCCGGAGATCGCGGAGCTGGCGAGTCAATCCCGCATACTCGTCAGCAACGAGGAGCGAAACGCTATCCGTAACATACTGAAATGTATTTTCCTTATCCTGTGAACAGGCGGTTAATACCAGCACCGAAAAAATAAGCGCATGAAGCAGTCGCATAACATCCGTTGATTAAAACGATAAGGGTTCAAGGTTTATAATTCAAAGCTTACTTCAAACCGGAATGCGCACCACAAACTTTGTAAACTCATTCGGTTCTGATTCCACCGTAACGGTTCCGTTGATGGCCTGCACGGATTTCTGCACGATATACAATCCCAGTCCGTTGCCACGGGATTGCTCATTACCCACAAAGAACATATCGTAGATGTAACCCTGAACGTTCGAGGTAATACCCACACCATTGTCGTATACACTCAGGTTTACAAAGGCACCCTCACGCTGAACCTGCAGCTGAATTTTACCACCGGAAGGACCTTTCAGCGAAGTGTAGAATATGGCATTTTCCATGAGACTGTACAGGATCGCATCCAGCAGGTTCCGGTTGGAATGAACGGTCAGGTCAGCCGGACATTCGACCTCGAACTGAATAGCGTGATCACGCATACGTTTTTCAAACCCTGCGCGCACTTCATTAACCAGTGGATATAATTCGAAGGTGCTGAAGTTACCGGTACGGTTGATCTCACTGATCACTTTCAGTTTCCGCAGCAGCCGGTCCATGGCGTAAGCGGTTTGTACTGCGCGTTCAAACAACTCTTTGGATTCGGGATTGGAAATGTGATTGGCAATGTTGTACAGTCCGATGATGGAAGACACCGGTGAACGTAAATTGTGTGACGCTTTGTATAAGAAGGTATCCAGCTCGCGGTTGGTTTCCTCCAGCATATGCGTACGCTCCTGCACCAGCCGCTCCAGGTTCTCGTTGACGTGCTTCTTTTCCGCATTCGCCAGTACCAGTTCTTTTTTCTGTTTACGGAGCTTGGTACTGAAATAGATCATCAGCACCACAAATACGGCCGACAGGATCGTGATCGGAAGAATGATCCACAGCGTGCGCTGAAAATCCTCCTGCTCTTCCTGGCGCTGTGTTTCACTGATCGACAATTTTTGCTGAAGGTCTTCGATGTTCAGAAATTTTTCCTTGATGGTATTCAGGATGGCACGGTAGTCTTCCTGGTTCTTATAAAAACTGCTTCGGTTGCTTTCGAGAATAATTTCCAGGCGTGTGATATCGGCCAGCAACGAGGTGCGGGTTTCGTCATCGATGTTCAACACACCGCGCGCCAGCTTCTGGTTGATCACCCGGATCTTGTCATTGAATTGTTCCCGTTGCTGCGCCAGTTGCTCATTTTCAATGGTAGCCTGTGAAATGATATTCCTGATATCTTCTTTCACTTCTGACGAATCAGAGATTCTCACCATATACTGAGCCTCGGTTGTTTTGACGGAATCTTCAAACTGCTTCATCAGCTGCTTGAGTTTTGCATTGAGCTTGTTCCGTGTTTCATCGGTAAGGTCCTGTGTCTGGTAATTTTTGAACAAGGCATAAAATTCTTCCAGTGTCTGGATGGAGTCGATGAGAATTTCTTCCGTAGCATTTTTCCTGCCCTCCTGGGTTACAACCTTAACCGGAATTCTTTTCACCGTCAGCACACTGCCGGATTCACCGTTCAGCAAATTGATCACGGTGAAATCGGGGACCATAAACTGATCCGCAGATACTACCTTCTCATCCAACGCCAGCGGAATCTCAACTTTGCCTTCATTGTCCGTTGTTGCCGTGGTGATCCTCGCACCCTTAAAGGTTATGGAAATGTTTTTCTGTGTATTCTTTTCCGTATCCTGAACGTAGACGTTAGCGATCTTATAGGTCTTCTTCCGGATGATCACTTCGATCACACCTTTGCTGTAATTCCAGGAGGCCACATCATATTGATCGTCTTTCACCCGGATGGTTTTCAGGGGAATATCGTTGGCTTCCAGTTCCACCAGGGCTTCGCCTTTGCTTCCCACATTAATGTAAGGCTTGCCGTTAATCGATACCTCAATGTTGGGCAATCGCTTTAAACTCTGATCGGAGGTCTTGATGATCGCGTGCTGCGTGTTCTGGGAGAATGCCGTGAAATGGAAAACCAGAAAAATAAAAAACGAAACGCAGGATAACCGGTAAGGAGTATTACGCACAGAATTACCTGGTCTGTTCATCGTTGCCGTATCTACGGATTGGTTTTAAAAACATCGCGTACCACCACGATATCATGTTTATCTTCCTGCTTGCGATGGCGGGGAACTTCGAGGCTAACGATACTTTCATTTTTATTCGCTTCGATTACTTTGATCTTATACTGACTAAAATACGGAATGTGCAAGACAAAATTACCGGACGCATCGGAAAAAGTCTCGTAGACCGGTGTACCCTTCACGTTATCGATCAAAACCAATCGGGCATTGCCGAGCACATGGGCAACAGAATTCCCAATCTCCTTATACCGGATCACTCCTTCAATCGCGAGGGGATAAGCCTGCATATCAATGTCGACCCGAAAGATATCATCCTGCCTGTTATTCCGGTTTGAGGCGAAGTGTCCAACGGCACCCAGTGAATCGAGCATCAGTGAAAAATCATCATGGTGTGTGTTGATCGGGTAACCTGCATTGGTGACTTCATTAAATCCGGCTCCGAGGATCTCGGATTTGAAAATATCGAGGCCACCCATACCCGCATGACCGTTGGAAGAAAAGTATACTGTCTTTCCCTGATGCAGAAAAGGAAAGACCTCATCATACAATGTATTGAGATCAATAAGGTTCTCGGGTTTGCTCCACTGACCATTCACGAGCTGTGAACGATATAGATCTTTACCACCCTGCCCGCCTTTCATGTCGGATGAGAAATACAATACCTTTCCATCTTCGCTGATGGAAGGATCGGTGATGGAGTGCGAAGGACTGTTGTACGGAAATGAATATTTTGTTGTCCAGGTATCATCTTTCCATTCTGCGAAATGCAATTGCAATGTTCGTCTTCCATTGCTTCCGGGTTCGTCAGCCGATCGGGTGTATACCATGCTTTTTCCCTGATTGAAAAATGACACGGGGCCATCGTTAAATTTCGATCCGATATCTTTCTGAAAAAGAACAGTCTTTCCATAGCGCCCTGTGTTAATGCCTAAGGTATCTTTCAGAAAAGGTGCTGTGTATAACTGGTAAAAAGAAGTCTGTGTGGATTCATCCCGGTTTTCAATCATCGCGATGCTTTCCAGGTTTGATAAAAAGATCATTTGGTCTTGGGTAAATGCCGCTACGAATTCACTGGCTGGTGTATTTACATTGATCTCCTGAACTACATAATGCAAAGAGTCTTCATATAGATACTGGATGTTCTTTAGCCGCCAGATCTTTTTAGCTATCAGTATATCGTCTGACGAACGCGCGAGAATGGAATTGTACTGCTGAACTGCCTGTTCATAATTGCCGAGGCTCGTATAGGATTCAGCCAGGTAATATTGATCGGTGGTCTGTAACGCACCGTATTTGCTTATTGATTTTTCGTACCACGTAACGGCCGATGCATATTCACGCATGAAGTAATAGCTGCGGGCAATGCGAAGGTTAACTTCTTCAGCCGGATGTTTACTGAAAATGGTTTCATAGCGAACAGCTGCTTCCCGGTAATTTTTATCACTGTAAGCCTGGTCTGCCTTCCGCTGGCTGCTCTGGAAAGCGGTGAACATCGTCTGGCAAATGCCACTAAAAAATATCAGTGACAGAATGATTGTCACGATCACTTTCTTTACACGGTCATATCGTTGATACGATATCCTCATCGCGGAGAATCTACTTTCGTGTACGCATACCG
>DASXWH010000197.1:0-4291 GCA_036503775.1 Ohtaekwangia sp. | reverse complement strand
CATCCCGTTGCCTAACCCACCGCTCAGGATGACGGCTTCTATTTTTTGTTTGTTTTCAATCTGAAATCTGAACCTTGAATTTGGAATTCACGTACAGTAATTCACCAGGTCATTCTTCCTGAAATCATTCCCTTAATTTTCCGGTAACAGATCCCTCCGAGAGTGGAGGACAGTGGACGCACCATGGGTGTTGCATGGGCGAAGCATGGCGCTACATCGGGATAAGCACGGTCCCCAACGCCCGGCCTGAAGTCGCGTGGAATTAACATATGTTAATTGAAGGGTGCGTAATCCACGTATTTTAAAATAAATGCACGATTTTACTTGACAGCCTTGGGCGCGGGTTTTCTATATTGGCGCATCATCAAAACAAAAACGTTATGGCTAAACTAAAGATGAATCAGATACAGGGTATCCGCGGCATGATCGGTGATCTTGTCTTTCGTACGGTATACGGACAGACCATCACGCAGAAACGCCCCACGTATAGTAATGGGAAACAATCCGACTTGCAGAAAGGTACCCGGGATAAATTCAGGAGGGTATCGGGTGAAGTGAAACGCAAGCTCCTTAACCCGGAAGTGAAAGCACACTACAAGCGCGAAGCAGAACGACTGAAACTTCCCAATGCGTATACAGCTGCGGTGAAGGAGGGGATGAAGAGTTAGTCCCAGGTGAATCCCGCGTAACACTTGAACCAGCCGTTATAATGGAAAGACTGAGACTAGTTGGAGCTGCCGTTTATTTCTCTATCAAGTCATCAAAGTCCACTGTCTCAAAATAAAATTCATTCTCGTCCCGAGGGTAGTCATGATTTCGAATTATGAAATTTAAATTGTCCTCGAAGTAGAGATTTAGACCGAAGCTCATGAACTCAGAATTCTTAAGAACAAGTTCCTTGAATCCTAATAGTTTTTTGTCAAGGTATTTCGTAAAGCCTGGAAAGACTTTCTCTATGGGCTGAACGCGAAATTCAAATTCACAGTCACGCATGTTGTATTCTTTTATTTCCAGGTTTTCAATGTCAACCATTGTCTGCTCGTCAGTGCATACAATTCGAACCCATTCATTATCGAACTTTAAGAATGACGCATTGATTAAGTCCATTACTTTTCCATTTTCGTAAAGTGATTTTAATTGCCCATCACGTAATCTTCGTCCGACTTGTCTTTCTATATTTTCTTTTCCTTGCATAAGTGATAACCACCGAATATATGCAATAGCCGAATACCCTCCAATTTCATGATTCCAGGTTCAATGCACCTTCAACCTGAAATCTGGAATTTGAAATCATAAACACTCTCTCATGAACGTCATATTGAGTCAGGCAGGCGGGAGGAATGCGGGGACGAAATAGCATATCCAGCTTTAGCGGGACATCCCCTGTTGGTTAAACGATAACCATGGATTAGTACAGCTGAACCATACGGGGGATTCTTCGCTCACACATGCTGCGCATGTCCATCGCTCAGAATAACGGCCATTACTTTTTGTTTTGGTTCCGGATGAGTGAACAAGACAGGACCAGATATTACCAATCAAGCAGATAGACTTTCATAAAATATTTTCCTTCAGGCTGAAAAAGTCTCATGTGAAATACGCCTTCGGGTTTGAGTACGGGCATAAGGTCCTGCGAATAGGTATGTCCTGTGCTTTTATTCAGTGTGGGTGCTGATGCAGATTCCACTGGCGCTATTTTCAAATTGTAGGGTGTCCAGGCCTTCCATGAATCATCGGTTTTTTCTTTGAGCTCATCCTTACCAAACACATAACCTTTATCCATCTTCGGTAAAAACTGATCTGCACTTTGCTCAAGCTTACGATGACGGTTTAACTGCGAATAGGCGGGGATCATACACCCAACAACCAGGACGAATAATACAGCAGTTGTTTTCATGGGAGTGTAGTTGATGCTTATACGAATCTATGATTTTTTATGCCGACAACAAACAGGCGACCTTTCGGAAGCATTAATAACAGGATGTTGAAAGCAGATGTAAAGTTGAATTCTTTTCATTTTTTTCCTATCCATCCATGCCGGCAGAAAAGTGTCAACCGATTATTCCGTTGTCAATTGCCCGTTGTCAACGGTCAACTGATTATCTTTCCACATGATTACAGCCAACGATCCGTCCTTAAAAAGCTGGGTACCTGTTCCGCCCCGAGGGCTCGGGGCTGACTTCCCCATCCAGAATCTCCCCTTCGGAATTTTCAAGACGAAATACTTGTCAGCTGTGGCGGGCGTTGCCATAGGGGAACATGTGCTGGATCTGGTGTACCTGCACGAGCACGGCTACCTTGATGGACTCGGGCTTCCGGCCGGAATCTTCAATCAGAAATACCTCAATCACTTTTTTGCGCTGGGAAGAGCGAAGGTTCGCGAAGTACGGGAGCGTGTGTCTGAATTACTTCGTCATGACAGTGATGAGCTGACTAAAGCAGCACGTGAGATTGCACTCATCCCCATGAACGAGGTGCAGATGCTGATGCCGGTTCGTGTGGGCAACTACACCGACTTTTACAGCAGCGAAGAACACGCCACGAATGTCGGTTCCATGTTCCGCGATCCGAAGAATGCATTGCTGCCCAACTGGAAACATATCCCGGTAGGGTATCACGGAAGAGCATCATCGATCGTGGTTTCCGGAACACCGGTTCATCGCCCCAAAGGTCAGGTCAAGCCATCGGATGCGGAAGTGCCGCAATTCTGTCCTACACGCAAACTCGATTTTGAGCTGGAGATCGCGTTCATTACCTGTGCGGAAACCAAACTCGGACAATCCATTCACACGCAGGATGCGGAAGACTACATCATCGGCTTCACCTTGTTCAACGACTGGTCTGCACGGGATATCCAGCAGTGGGAGTATGTGCCACTCGGACCCTTTCTCGCCAAGAACTTTGCATCCACTACTTCACCCTGGGTGGTTACGCTGGATGCGCTTGAACCTTTTCGTGTGAAAGGCCCTGAACAATATCCGCATGTGTTGCCGTACCTGAGTGTGAATGGCGATAAAAATTTTGATATCCTGCTCGAGGTATTGCTTCAGCCGGAGAAAGGAGAAGCGGCAACGATCTGCCGCACAAATTTTAAATACATGTACTGGAACGTGAATCAGCAGCTGGCGCATCATACGGTGAACGGCTGCAACATTCAGATAGGGGATATGTATGCTTCAGGTACCATTAGCGGTCCATCGCCCGGCTCATACGGTTCACTCCTCGAATTAACGTGGAACGGACAGAAAGCGCTTCACTTTCCGGATGGGAGCGAGCGTACCTTTATTGAAGACGGTGACACGATTATTATGAAAGGATATGCGGAGAAAGGTGGTGTACGGATCGGATTTGGGGAATGTAGGGGGAAGATACTTTCGGCCAATTAACAATTAGTAATTAACAATTAACAATTAATAGAGATAGATTTTACCGTTAACAAAACTGTTATGAAAGAAAACATTGTTTTAACCAAGTCATTTAAGTTCGCTGTCAGAATTGTAAAACTCCATTTACACCTTTCAAAGAGGTTGAAAGAATTCGAATTATCAGGACAAATTCTTAAAAGTGGTACATCGATAGGGGCAAATATTGAAGAAGCTATCGGTGGAGTATCACGAAAGGATTTTATTAATAAAATGGGAATTGCCTACAAAGAAGCCAGGGAAACGAAGTATTGGTTAAGACTGCTGAGAGATTCGGAAATTATCGACAAGAGCTTAGCAGAAAGCCTGCTAACCGATTGCGAGGAGCTCCTAAGACTTCTGTATACTATAATCAACCGTACGCGTGTCTAATTGTAATTGTTCATTGCTAATTGTTCATTGTTCATTGTTAATTGTTAATTGCTAATTGCTAATTGTTAATTGAAAATGAGACCACGATTAACATTCTACCTGTTTATAGCCGCACTCGTTGTGCTCGATGCAGTGCTCCTTCGTAGTCCGAATTTGTTAGGAAAGATCGGATTACTCATCTATAAGTACCATTACCTGAGAACTTTTCCCAAAGCCTTGTTAACGGTTTCACTCGTAGTGGGCGTTGCCATACTAATCGCGGAAGCGATTCGTTTTCTGGTAAAGAAAGAATCATTGAAACGAACAGTGGGGCGTGTCATATTGTTTTTATTGGCGGCAGTCGCGGTGGCTATCCTGGTTAAGACCGGATTGGATTTTACCGCGTGGAGTTACAGTCATACCGGTTTGCGTTTCCGGATCGGTGCATATCTTTTACCAACGATTCTGGTGATTGTGTTTTTCTATGCATGGATCACCGTTCCGAAAGTTGAAGAAGC
>DASXWH010000196.1:0-23874 GCA_036503775.1 Ohtaekwangia sp. | reverse complement strand
CGGGGTGATATTTTCCTGTGTAGCAGCGGATACAAAAATCACATTTTCAAATCCATGCTGACGGTAAAATCCTTTCATTTCATCCAGGTTAACCTCGGTATGTTCTTTTTGAAAAAGATCAATCTTGTTTAAGATCAATATGGTTGGAATGTTGGCAGCCCCGATCTCTTTAAGAGTATTCGTTACTACTTCAATCTGGTTGTCGTGGAAAGGGTGAGCCAGGTCAACCACGTGCAACAACAGGTCCGCCTCACGAACTTCATCGAGGGTTGATTTAAATGACTCAATGAGGTGGTGAGGAAGCTTACGGATAAAGCCTACCGTATCGGAAAGTAAGAAGGGAATGTTTCCAAATACAACTTTTCTAACGGTGGAATCAACCGTGGCAAAAAGTTTATTCTCCGCGAGGATGTCTGACCCTGATAACAAATTCATCAGGGTAGATTTTCCAACATTGGTGTATCCAACAAGAGCAACGCGAACAACATTACTCCTGGATTTTCGCTGGGTGGATCTTTGCTTTTCGATTTTCTCCAGTTGATCCTTTAGTAAAGTGATCCGGTACTTGATATTTCTGCGGTCGGTTTCGATTTCTTTTTCTCCGGCACCACCACGTGTTCCGGTTCCTCCGCGCTGTCGTTCAAGGTGAGTCCACATGCGTGTTAAACGAGGTAGTAAATATTGATTCATGGCCAATTCTACCTGCGTTCTGGCCTGAGCAGTTTGGGCGCGCCATAAAAAGATATTCAGGATCAGCAGACTTCGGTCATAAATCCTGACTTTGAAATCTTCCCGCTCTTTCGGATTGAGCTCACGCTCCAGGTTACGCAATTGAGATGGACTAAGGTCTTCATCAAAAATCACATTAGTGATCTGATTGGAAAAAACATAGTCTTTCAATTCCACCAGTTTACCTTTTCCCAAAAAGGTGCGTGGATCTGGGTGGGGTAAATTTTGCACAATCCGGTGAACTGTAATAATATTTGAAGTCTCAGCCAGAAAGGCCAGCTCATCCAAATGTTCTGTTGTTTCTTCCTGCGATTTTGTATTACCTAATGCTACTAAAACGGCTGTATTTCGTACTTCTCCCATGCTGCTAATTCAAAGGGTTAAACATAACGCATATATTTTAACCCGGGTTGCAAACACAGGTTACTTTTTTCTACCTTTGCTGAATCTAACCAGAGATTTTTGAAGATTATCTGAATTTTCGACCCTTTGTCGGAAGCAGGATCAGAAGTTCTCAATCAGAGCCCGAAAATGAGAATTGCAATAGTCCTGAACACCTCCTGGAATATTTACAATTTCAGGCTGAATTTTGTTCGAACCCTGCTTAAACAGGGATATGAGGTGCACACCATTGCGCCCGAAGATGAGTATACGCATCTTCTTACAGAAGAAGGATGTATTCATCACCGCGTACGCATGGACAGCCGCGGAGCAAATCCGATCAAAGACACTGCGCTTATCATCGAATTATTTTCTATCTACAAGAAAGTAAAACCGGATATTATCCTTCATTATACCATTAAACCTAATGTCTATGGAACATTGGCTGCAGCCATGCTGCGGATACCCGTGGTGAATAATGTCTGTGGGTTAGGTACAGTGTTTCTTAAAAAGAATCTGGTCTCAGCGTTCGCGTTGTTCCTGTATAAAATCAGTTTCAGATTCGCACACAAGGTATACTTTCAAAATCCGGATGATCAGCACTTATTCATTGAGAAGAAGCTCGTTCCTAAAAACGCGGTCGATCTTTTACCCGGGTCGGGCATAGACCTGCAGAAATTCCAGCCTGCTACCTTTACCCGGAACGAAAAATTTACATTCCTGCTTATTTCACGCCTTATCTCTGATAAAGGTGTATTTGAATATGTTGAGGCTGTGCGAAAACTGAAAAACCGGGGCATGAATGCCTGCTTTCAGGTATTGGGTGCAATGGACCCTGAACACAAACGAGGCATTAAAAAAGAAGTGATCCAGGAATGGATTGACTCGGGTGTCATTGACTACCTGGGAACTACAGACGATGTGCGATCGTATATCCATAAAGCCGATTGTATTGTGCTTCCCTCTTATCGTGAGGGCACGCCCCGCACATTACTGGAAGCTGCAAGCTCTGCCAAACCGATTATCGCTACCGATGTGCCAGGTTGTAATCATGTTGTGAAAGATAATTTTAATGGGCTACTTTGTAAATTAAAGGATGCCGATGACCTGGCCGAAAAGATGAAAATCATGGCAGGTTTGGAAAACAACACCCTGCGATTTTTAGGTGAGAATGGAAGGGCTAAGGTAGAAGCTGAGTATAATGAGTCTATCGTTATTGCCAAATACCTCCAGACCATCAGCTCGCTCAGGAAGGCTTCTTAAAAAAGAAAACTGCTATTTACATGGAAGTAAGGGAGACCGGCATTGCTGGCCTGGTAGAGATTATTCCTGCCGTTTTTGAGGATGATCGGGGATGGTTTTATGAATTCTACAATGAAAAAACCTTTTCACTGCACGGAATTGAATACAAATTCGTACAGGAGAACCAATCGTTTTCCAAAAAAGGTGTAGTGCGCGGACTACACGCTCAACGTGCCCCCTTTGCCCAGGCTAAATTGGTAACTGTACTGGTGGGTAAAGTGTTGGATGTGGTGGTAGATATGCGAGCGGGCTCACCAACTTTTGGTAAGGTTTACACATGTGTGCTGGACGCCAGCCAGCATAATATGCTCATGATCCCGGAAGGTTTTGCGCATGGTTTTTCAGCGCTGACTGATTCGATTTTCTTCTATAAATGTTCACAGGTTTATAACCGGGAAGCGGAGATTGGCATCCGGTGGAATGACCCGGACCTCAGGATCGATTGGCAGGTAGATGATCCTGTCATTTCGGACAAAGATCAGATACTACCTACCCTGGATGAGTTGTTGATAAAATCCGTAATTTCACGATATTGATTCAACCAAATTTTCAGGCATTGCGAAAATTCTCCTTCCTTTCTACACTTTGTTCAGTAGCCACTTGCCTGTTTCTGTTCTCGTGCGCTTCCTACAAACAAAACATTATGTTTAAAGCGGATGATGCGCAAGCCATGAAGACCTCTGCTACAATGGCGGAAAAAAATTATGTTATTCAAAAGAATGATCTGCTGGAACTTGAAGTATATACCAGTAAGGGTGAGCGCTTGATTGATCCGGATTCATACCTTCAGGAAGACCGGCCTGATTCAAAGAATGAAGGTGTTACAGAAACACCAAGCTACCTGGTAGACGAAAAGGGGATTGTAAAATTTCCTATGGTAGGTGAAATTAAGATCACTGATCTCACCCTGAGGCAGGCTGAAGATATTCTCCAGACAGAGTATGCGAAGTATTACAAAGATGTTTTTGTTGTACTGAAGTGTACCAGCAAACGTGTCGTGGTGCTTGGAGCCCCGGGTGGGCAGGTTATTCCGCTCACGTATGAAAACATGCGACTCACCGAGGTGTTAGCACTCGCCAAAGGCGTGAGCAATGATGCTAAAGCAACAAATATCCGGGTGCTTCGTGGTAATGAAGTTTACATTACGGACCTGAGCACATTCGAAGGATATCAGAAAAATAATCTGATCATGGAATCGGGTGACGTAATCTATGTGGAGCCGATACGCAGACCTTTCACAGAAGCATTGCGCGATTATGGTCCACTGATCAGTGTTATAACCAGCTTGACAACCCTTATCGTGGTTGTCTCAACTTTATAAACAAAAATGAACGCGGAACCTGTAAGAACCCGTACAGAATTCAAGCCTGTTTCTTCTGATGGAATAGATTTCAATAAGCTGCGTGTTATTATCTGGAATAATATTCTCTGGGTGGCATTGATCTTCATTGTGGTTAATGCCGTGGCTTACCTGGTAGTGCGGTATACCAAAGATCTTTACGAATCTGTTTCGGAGATAAAACTGGAAATAACGAACGATGCTTCTGAGCTTGGGATAAATACCTTTTCGGTAGACAATGCTCAAAATGCCGACCTGATTTCAGGTGAAATTGAAATTCTCCGCTCACGTCTGTTTCTGAGTAAAATTCTGGATTCCATGACGCTGGATGTGGGTTATTTCTCCAAGGGGGAAGTGTTGAATCATGAACTATTTGAAAATACACCCTATCGGGTAACGTTTAATCCGGAGCAGCCGGTATTGTATAATATACCCATCTTCCTGGAAGAATCAGGCGCAGATAATTTCGTGCTGCGGTGGGGAGATCCGGTACATGAAATAAAAGGAAGGTTTAATGAAGAAGTCAGGATCAATGATGCCGATATTATTGTTCATAAGAAGACCTCTCGTTCCATTGATGATGATCTTGAATTCTTTTTTGTAATCTATAGCCGTGATGTGGCATTGAACAATCTGGCAAGTAACCTTTCAGTTGATCCGCTGAACTTCAGCGCTAAAACCATTCGCATCAGTTTCAGAGATAATAACCCGAATAAGGCACAGGCGATTGTTCAGACCATCAGTAATGTATACCTGAAGTACAGTTACGAACAAAAGAACCTGGCGAATACTCAGAAGATCGATTGGCTCAATAACGAATTGAGCCAGATTGAACATCGCATGGAAGGCTTTGAGGATTACTTCAAAAAATTTACGCTCGAGAATAAAACCAATGACCTGAATGAAGACTTGCGTAAAATAATTTCAGCCATCAACCGGATTGACTCTCAACGTTATGAATTTTCGCGAAGAGTGAGTGAATTAGATAAACTTATCGATGGTTTAAAGACAAATGAATTTGTGCTTACACCGTCCGTAAAGCAGGTGTTACCTGAATATATTTTTCGTGCACTGGATGAAACCCAGGAGTTGCTTTCGGAACAGGAGAAGATCAGATTGTCACATACCGAAACCACGTTTGCCTACCGCGATCGTGAACAGCAGATCAATAATCGTCTGAAAAAATTAAATACGCAACTTGCAGAACTGAAGATGGACTGGCTGAAGAAGTTTCAGGAATTGAATCAACGCAAAAAATCCCTGGAATATGAATTTGTAAATATGCCTGATAAGAGTACGGAGTTCAGTAAGAACCAGCGCTTTTATAAATTGTATGAGGAGTTTTATCTGTCACTGATGCAATCGAAAGCTGGTTTTGAGATTGCACAGGCAGGAAGTACACTTGACTTTAAGATATTAACTCCTGCAACTTTTTCACTCCGTCCCATTTCTCCTAACCGGTTAATGATAGCTGGTGTTGGTTTGATGGTTAGCATGGTCATCAATATTTTCTTTATTGGCTTCCTGTATATCATGAATGATAAGATCACCAATCTTCAGGAGCTCGAAAAGTTCAGCGGTGTTCCGGTAGTGGGTGTCATACCTTCATCACGGCATACCAGCAAGGATAGTCTGCATGTGTTAACGCATCCCAAGTCGATGGTGAGTGAGGCGATACGGACTATACGCACCAATCTGGATTTCTTCCGGAATGAAAAAACAAACAAGCTGATCGCCATTTCATCCACTATCTCGGGTGAAGGTAAATCTTTCGTGGCCATGAACCTTGGTGGTGCTATGGCTTTGTCTACCAAACGGGTGTTGCTGGTAGACCTGGATATGCGCAAGGTTAAGATAAACCAACCTGCGGTTGTCGAAGATAGCTCAAAAGGAATGAGCACCATACTCATTGGTAAAGACCGTTGGCAGGATTGTATTCTGAAAACCGATCTTGAAACCATGGATTATATTCCATCTGGTCCCAACCCACCAAATCCATCGGAGTTGTTGCTGCGTGATATTTTTCCGGCCCTACTGGATGAGTTACGGAAAAATTACGATTACATTATTTTAGATACCCCTCCGGTGGGGTTAGTAACGGATGGCATTCAGGCCATGCGGTATGCAGATATTTCTATTTATATCTTCCGGGCTAATTATTCCAAGCGAGAATTTTTGTTAAACCTTCAACGGATTACATCGATCAATAAAATCAACAACGTTACTTCATTGTTAAATGCGATGCCATCAGCAGGCGAGAAAGCCTATGGTTATGGTTATGGTTATTATGACGAAGGCAATGAACGGGTAGGCAAAATCAAATCCTTTTTTAAAGTATAGTGTTCAACTGGTTAAAGCCAAAGAAAAGTTTTGCGACCACCCCTTTGCAGGTGGATGTTCATTCACATTTGCTGCCTGGCCTTGATGATGGTGTTCAGGATATCGGTCTATCCATGGAACTTATTCGGTATTTTCAATCCCTGGGCTATCGTAAGTTGATCACCTCACCCCATGTAATGAGTGATACATACCGGAATACAACGGCTGATATTTTGGGGAAACTTGAAGAGGTAAGACAGCACATCAGGCAACAGAACATTGCCATGGAGATAGATGCTGTTGCCGAATACTACCTGGATGAAGCTCTCATCAAAACGATCGAATCCAAAGAACAGCTTCTTACGTTTGGGAAAAATTATTTGCTTTTCGAAACTAATTTTATTGTTGAACCCCTTAATCTAAAGGAATTTATTTTTCTGGCCATTACCAGTGGATATACACCAGTGATGGCTCACCCCGAGCGTTACCTGTATATACAGGATAATATTGAAAAGGCAGAGGACCTGTTGAACCGTGGTGTGTTGTTTCAGGTTAATGCCAGCTCCATCACTGGCCATTACTCCAGGCGGGCACAGGTCATCGCGCAGAAGCTCATTGATAAGGGTTGGATACACCTGCTGGGAAGCGACTGTCACTCGCTTCAGCATGTAAAGCTGCTTGAACAGGCACAGCAGATGAAGTACTTTCAAAAAGCTCTATCTTTACCCTTACTTAATAATAGTCTGTAGACTGCTTCAGGCTATAAACTTTAAACGATAACCATGATCGCAGTAACCGGAGCCAATGGATTGCTGGGGAGTTTCATCATCCGAAAGCTGATTGGGCAGAATGAATCTTTTGTTGCGTTCAAGCGACAGGGTAGCGATACATCCTTGCTTGATGATGTGGCAGAAAAAATAGTATGGCGTGATGTTGATGTGCTTGATGAAATTTCTATTTGTGAAGGACTTGAAAAAGTTGATCAGGTTATTCATGCAGCTGCTGTAGTTTCCTTTAATCCACGAAGAGCAGCACAGGTTATGGATATTAATGTGAAGGGCACCCGCCATGTGGTAAATGCCTGTATAGCTCAGGGGGTGAAACGCCTTGTACATGTCAGTTCAGTTGCCGCACTTGGCAGGCAAAAAGGACAACGGCATATTGATGAGAATAATAAATGGGTTGACAGCAAAATGAATTCTGTTTATGCGGAATCAAAATATCTGGCAGAGCTTGAGGTTTTTCGTGGTCAGGAAGAAGGGTTAAGTTCAGTTATCGTGAACCCATCTGTTATTCTTGCACCGGCCGATTGGAATAAAAGCAGTGCTCAACTTTTTAAGTATGTTTGGGATGAGCGCCCTTTTTATACAGATGCCTATTTGAACTATGTGGATGTGCGTGATGTTGCATCAGTGGTGTATCAACTATTGCATCAATCAAATGAGGCCGGGCGTTTTGTGGTGAGTGCGGGGAATATTTCATTTGGTGATTTCTTTCAACAAATCGGTAAGAATTTTAATCGCAAGCCTCCCATGATCAAGCTTGGAAGAAATTTATTACGCATAGTTGCACGAACCGAGAATTTAAGAGCAAGAATTATTGGAGCAGAACCGTTAATTACGCGTGAAACTGCACGATTAGCCGGCACAGAGTTTCTATATGATAATCGGAAAATTACCAAAGCACTTAATTTTCAATTTCAACCGTTTGATAAAACCCTGCAATGGTGCTGTGAATATTACATGACAAAAAACCAGGCAAAAAATTAGGGATAAAGGTCGTAGCTTTACCCTGGATTTTACCTATTTTAGGAAAACCTTTCAGTCCATGTCGAAAGAATACCGCAAAAGAGAAGAGGAGGGGAACGAGTTGATCAGGCGATTTGAGGACCATCTTCGAAAAAAGAAAGCAGAATTTTTTGATTTAGATGCCTATGAACAGATCATAGATTTCTACATGTTCAGAGGTAAACATACGAAGGCTCTCCAGGCTGTAAATCAGGCCATGAGCCAATATCCTTTCTCCACTGAACTGATTACCATTAAAGCACAGATTCTTTCCAACCTGGAAGAATACAACGAAGCTCTTGAGTTATTAGAACAAGCTAATTCATTTCAACCCAATGATCCGGATATTGCATTAACACGTGGTTCAATTCTGGCGTTGCAGGGAAAACACCTGGAAGCTATTGAATGTTATGAGCAGGCATTGATGTTTGCTGATGATAAGGACGAAGTGTATTATAATATTGGTCTGGCCTATCAGAGTACAGAGGATTACCAACGCGCTATTGAAGCTTATAAAAAGGCTGTAGAGATAAATATAAATCATGATGGTGCACTCTATGAACTGGCGTATTGCCTTGATGTAACCGGACAACTCGAAAGCAGTATTGAATACTATCAGAAATTTATTGATGAAGATCCGTACTCCGGAGCTGCCTGGTACAACCTGGGTATAGTATATAACAAGCTTGAAAAGTATACTGATGCTTTAAAAGCATATGACTATGCCATAACAATTGATGACGCATTTGCTTCAGCCTATTTCAATATGGGTAATACCCATATGAACATGGGCGAGTATACCAAGGCATTGGATGCATTTCGTAAAACCGTAGAAATTGAAGGACCGAGCCCGGAAGTATATTGCTGTATTGGTGCTGCCTATGAGAGCTTAGAGCAATATGAACTTGGTCTGAAATATTTTCAGAAAGCAACAAAGCTTGATACGCTTTATGATGAAGCCTGGTTTGGAGCAGGAGCCTGCCTGGAAAAGCAGGAAAAATGGTATCAGGCTCTCCACTTTTACAACAAGGCCCTGAAGATACATACCGAAAACCCGGAATACTGGAAAGCTGTAGCGCATGCCGAGTTTAAGGTTGGTAATAGTGTTTCCAGTATTGATGCCTATGAAGAGGCAAGCAAACTTGATCCTCTGGACAAGGAAATATGGCTAAACTGGTCGTTTATCTACTATGAGCAGGGCGACCATGAGAAGGCTGTAGAGACATTACTTACTGGTTTTGACGAAATTCCTGATGATGCGGAATTCCACTACCGCATGACTGTATATCTGATAGAAGCTGGTCGATTTAAAGAAGCCTTTAATTATCTGGAAAATGCCTTAATTTTGGACTTTGATGGTCATACGGCATTATTCGATTTTTTTCCTAAGATTGAGACCCAAAAGGCCCTGTACAAGATCATCGAACAGTTTAGAAAAGAAAACCATTAATGAACTACGATCTGAAAAACCTGCCTGAGCGTACCAAAAAGCCCAGGCAATTCGGCTTTACTATGGCCATGGATAAAGGGCTTAGTATCCGCGAAGCCGAGGATTTTGTAAGTACCTGCGCTGATCATGTCGATATCGTTAAACTCGGTTGGGCTACTTCTTTTGTTACCCCTAACCTGAAGGATAAATTAAAAGTCTTCAAAGAAGCGGGTATTCCCGTGTATTTCGGTGGAACTTTGTTTGAGGCTTTTGTTATACGCGACCAGTTTGATGACTACCGTAGACTACTGGATAAATATGATATGTCTTTTGCCGAAGTGTCAGACGGTTCAATGGATATCGATCACGACAAAAAATGCGATTACATCTCAAAATTATCAGAGCAAGTAACCGTTCTTTCTGAAGTTGGGTCTAAAGACGCAGATAAGATTATTCCACCGTATATGTGGATTGAACTGATGCAAAAAGAACTGGATGCAGGAGCCTGGAAAGTAATCGGTGAAGCACGCGAAGGCGGCAACGTAGGGTTGTTCCGTTCCACCGGAGAAGTACGTTCCGGGCTCGTTCAGGAGATACTTACCAAGATACCATTCGAAAAAATCTTGTGGGAAGCTCCGCAGAAAGCTCAACAGGTTTGGTTTATCAAATTGTTGGGCGCCAATGTTAATCTTGGCAACATTGCACCGGAAGAGATAATTCCCCTGGAAACAATTCGCCTCGGACTACGGGGGGATACTTTTTTGCATTTTCTGGGAATAGAAAAAAAGAACACCAATACTGCTCCTCCCTTTGAAATTGACTAATGCCCTTCGGATTTGAGAGGACTCAAATATTATATTCTCTTATACGTTAAAGGTGTGTGCATGGGGGTGGCTGATGTAGTGCCCGGAGTTTCAGGAGGTACGATTGCCTTCATTACCGGAATCTACGATGAACTGCTGCATTCTATTAAAGCCATTGACCGCGATGCTATCATCCTTTTGCGAAGAGATGGCTTCCGTGAATTCTGGTCGAAAGTGAACGGTAACTTTTTACTTGTTCTGCTGCTCGGTGTGGTAACCAGCCTTATACTGCTGGCTCGTGTAACGATGTACTTACTGTTGCATCACCCTATTTTTGTTCTTTCTTTTTTCTTTGGGTTGATCCTGATCTCTGTACCCCTGGTTCTTCGTGAAATAAAAAAATGGAATATCGCTGCAATCTTTGCTATTCTGCTGGGTATAGCTATTACGTACGGCATAGGCCGACTTTCCCCTATGGAATCTCCAGATGCTCTCTGGTTTGTTTTTCTGGTTGGCTTGCTGGCGGTTTGTGCTATGTTTATTCCAGGTTTATCTGGAGTTCTGGTATTGGTACTGCTGGGCAAATACCAGTTTATTGCCCGGTCTTTATTGGACTTTAATCTTCCTGTAATTCTGGTACTTTTGGCGGGTTGTGCCGTTGGATTAGTGGGATTTTCAAGATTTTTAACCTGGATTCTGGATAATTATCATACGACTACTGTAGCTTTACTGGCTGGCTTCATGTTAGGTTCCCTCAATAAAGTATGGCCCTGGCGTGAAGCATTTGAATTTGTGACCAATAGCAAAGGGGAACAGATTCCGGTATTCGACAAAAGTATTTTACCCTGGGATTACTTCGCCACCACGGGTAAAGACCCCCTCGTTTTTCAGGCGATATTAATGATGGCGCTGGGTGTGTTTATCATAGTGCTTATTGAAAAGATTGCGTCAAGACTTAAAACTAAAATCTGAACATGGAAAAAGTATTTGGACTAATCGGAGCTACCGTTAGTCATTCATTCTCGAAAGCTTACTTTGACGAAAAATTCTTCCGCGATGGCTTACGGGATTATCACTACGAATTATTTCCCCTTAAAAATATCACTGAAATAGAAACACTACTGAAAGATACCAAAGGCCTGACCGGTCTTAATGTTACCATACCCTACAAAGAACAGGTTCTGCCTTACCTCGATGAGGTAGATGGTTTCGCCAAGAAGATTGGTGCTGTAAATGTGATAAAAATAAAGGATGGAAAACTGAAGGGTTATAATACCGATTCGGATGCGTTCCTGGAAACCATTGAGAAATGGCTTCCTGAAAATGTAAAGCTTAAGGCATTGGTCCTGGGCACCGGAGGTTCTTCAAAAGCGGTTCAGGAAGCGCTTAAAAAACTAAATATTGAATTTCAGCTGGTGTCACGTGATGCACGTAAAGGTGTGATCTCCTATGCTGACCTTGATAAGAACCCAAAACTTCTGGAAGAAACTAAGCTGGTGATCAACACTACTCCGCTGGGTATGAGTCCAAATACAGAGGCCATGCCTTCTGTTAACTTTGAACACATCGGGTCAGATCATTATGTGTATGACCTGATCTACAATCCTGCCCGTACATTGTTCCTGCAGAAAGCAGAAATGGCCGGAGCAAAGATTAAGAATGGCCTTGAGATGCTTCATGTTCAGGCTGAAAAATCATGGACGATCTGGAATAACTAGGAACTGAACATCGTTAACCGTTATTCGTTAATGGTTAAATCGTAATACAGGAAAGCCGTCTCAATGAAGAGATGGCTTTTTTCATTTCTGGGTTCCAGTCTTTTGAGATAACTATTTTTATAAATGAAACTATTTTGATGTGCAAACGATTAACAGATAACGATTAACTTCAAACATGGATTTTAAACTTAGCAGTGAATATGTACCAACCGGTGATCAGCCAAAGGCGATAGAGCAACTGGTGAAGGGAATAGAGGAGGGAGAGCCCCATCAAACCTTGTTAGGGGTAACTGGTTCGGGTAAAACCTTTACTGTGGCCAATATGATTGCGCAGACGAATCGGCCAACCCTTATATTAAGTCATAATAAAACTCTGGCTGCGCAGCTCTATGGAGAATTCAAGCAGTTCTTTCCGGAGAACGCTGTAGAGTACTTTATTTCCTATTACGATTATTACCAGCCTGAAGCTTTTATACCCACATCTAACCTGTATATCGAAAAGGATCTTTCCATCAATGAAGAGATTGAAAAGCTCAGGTTGAGTGCCACGTCATCATTGCTTACAGGAAGACGCGATGTTATTGTGGTAGCTTCAGTCTCCTGTATTTACGGTATTGGTAATCCGGAAGATTTTGGAAAGAATGTGATCAAGTTGAAAACCGGAGAGACGATTGCCCGCAACCGTTTATTGTTTGCACTGGTTGATATTTTATATAACCGAACAGAAGCTGAGTTTAAACGCGGTACATTCCGCGTTAAGGGTGATACTGTAGATGTATTTCTGGCGTATGCCGATTATGCTATCCGTATTTATTTCTGGGGTGATGAGATTGAATCCATGCAACGGATTGACCCGGTTTCAGGAAAGAAAATTTCAGATGAACAGATCGTTACTATTTTTCCGGCCAACCTCTTTGTGACAGGTAAAGAACAACTTCACCAGTGTATCCGCGAAATACAGGATGATATGGTGGCCCAGGTAAATATGTTTGAAGGCGAACGAAAACACCTCGAAGCAAAACGATTAAAAGAACGAACTGAGTTTGATATCGAAATGATGCGCGAGTTGGGGTATTGCTCGGGTATTGAAAATTATTCACGGTACTTTGACCGGAGACAACCTGGTGCTCGTCCTTTCTGCCTGATTGATTATTTCCCGGATGATTTTCTTTTGGTTGTAGATGAGAGTCACGTAACCGTGCCTCAGGTAAGAGCCATGTGGGGCGGTGATCGTTCACGAAAAGTTAACCTGGTGGATTATGGATTCAGGCTACCGTCAGCACTGGACAATCGTCCGTTGACATTTAATGAGTTTGAGTCGCTTATGAGTCAGGTGGTATATGTGAGTGCTACACCCGGTGAATATGAACTTCGTAAATCAGAAGGTGTTGTGGTTGAACAATTGATACGTCCCACCGGTTTGCTTGATCCGCATATCGATGTTCGACCGAGTAAAAATCAGATTGATGATCTGCTGGAAGAAATTGATGAGCGTGTTAAGAAGAAGGAACGTGTATTGGTCACGACGTTAACCAAACGCATGGCGGAGGAACTGACAAAATACATGGACCGTGTAGGTATAAAATGCCGGTACATACATTCTGAGGTGCATACACTTGAACGTGTTGAAATATTGCGGGAACTGCGCCTGGGCGTGTACGATGTGTTGGTAGGCGTGAATTTATTACGGGAAGGGCTCGATCTTCCGGAAGTGTCCCTTGTGGCTATATTGGATGCTGATAAAGAAGGTTTCTTAAGAAATCAACGTTCACTTGTACAGACTATTGGTCGGGCTGCACGCAATGAGAACGGTCGTGTAATTATGTATGCCGATAAGGTAACGGAGTCCATGGAGATTGCCATTGATGAAACGAATCGCAGGCGTGAAGTTCAGATAAAGTATAACCAGGAAAATGGTATTACACCCAGAACGGTAATCAAGTCTAAGGAAGCCATTCTGGGCCAGACCAAAGTAGCGGACTCCAAACGGTCGACACGTAATTACTATGTTGAAAACGAAGAAACAACGTTAGCCGCAGATCCTGTGGTAGCATACCTGACCAAAGATGAATTGACGAAAATGGCAGAGCGTACACGCAAAGCGATGGAGAAAGCAGCTAAAGAACTGGAGTTCATGGAAGCTGCCAAACTTCGCGATGAATATATGGCCATTCAGAAAATGATTGAAGAGAAGAAGTAGTTAAACGGGCTTTTTCTCTGATCGCTTTTGGAGGTCGATATTAAAAAATGTGCCCCGGTTTTCAGTTCGTTCGAGAGATTGCCGCGTGATCAGAAAAGCAATAGTGATCAGGTTTCTCAGCTCGCATAACTGAGGTGACAACACGGCTTCATCATACAGCTTTTCATTTTCATGATACAGAATATCGATCCGCTTCATGGCACGCTGTAAACGCTCGTGGGAGCGAACGATGGCTACATAGTCACTCATCAGGTCGCGCAGTTCTTTACGTGTATGTGTGATTAATATCTGTTCACGAGGGACAGTGGTGCCTTCAGCATTCCAGTCAGGGATGTTCTGTGGAATGGAAATGGAATCTAATTTTTCTGTTATATCCTCGTAACAGCGATGCGCAAATACCAGTGCTTCCAGAAGAGAATTTGAAGCCAGGCGGTTGGCACCGTGTAATCCGGTGCGGGCACACTCTCCGCAGGCATATAAGTTTGCAACAGACGTCTGACCATGAATATCAACCTCAATTCCACCGCATTGATAATGTGCTGCAGGAACCACCGGGATCATTTGCTTTGTGATATCAATTCCCTTGCTTAAACATTTTTGATAAATGTTAGGAAAGTGATTAATGAAATCTTCTTTAGGGAAATGCGTGCAGTCGAGGTATACGCAGTTATCGCCACGCGTAATCAATTCATTATCGATAGCCTGAGCGACAATATCACGGGAAGCCAGTTCTCCACGATCGTCATAACGAAACATGAAGCGCTCACCGTCTTTCGTCCGGAGATAAGCTCCGTGACCCCGAGCCGCTTCTGAGATAAGAAAAGAAGGATTGTCATCCTGCGAGTAAAACGCAGTGGGGTGGAACTGGATAAATTCCAGATCCTTTACTTTCGCCATGGCGCGATATGCCATAGCTACACCATCGCCTGTCGCGATCAGGGGATTAGTGGTTGTTCTGTAAACTTGTCCGGAGCCACCGGTGGCCAGCAATGTCACTCTTGAAATGTACTTCTCGATTTTACAGGTATGCTGGTCCATCACGTAAGCGCCATAACAGGTAATGCCCGGTTCAGGCCGTGATATCTTATGCTTGAAATGGTGTTCAGTGATGAGGTCGATGGAGAAGTGATGTGGGAGGAGGGTAATGTTGGGCAGAGAATTTACCAGGTGCAGCAGACTTTTTTCAATTTGAAGACCAGTAACATCTTTATAATGGATAATCCGTTTTGCTGTGTGACCGCCTTCTCTTCCCAGGGCAAGCTTTCCGGATTCATCCTGGTCGAATTCTACACCCCATTGTATAATTTCTTCGAGGCGGTCAGGTCCTTCTTTTACAACAAGTTCAACAACATCCTTATCACATAATCCATCACCGGCACGTAAGGTGTCATCAATATGTTTCTGAAAGGAGTCAGTCAGTTCATCAAGCACCACAGCAATACCACCCTGTGCATACTTGGTGTTGGACTCGCTGTCGTCAGCTTTAGTGATAACGGTGATCTGATGCTTTGGAAATTGCCGTGCTGTTTTGATAGCAAAGGATAAACCGGCAATACCAGAACCTATAATAAGGACATCGGTTTTAGGCATGGTTAGCTTTTGGATATTTCGAGCATACGCTGAATCGGGAGAAGAGCTTTTATCCGGATATCTTCCGGTACATGTATTTCAGGTAGTTCGTATTTGAGGCAGAGGTATAATTTCTCCATGGTATTCATGCGCATAAATGCACACTCACTGCAGGCACACGTATTGTCTTCGTGACTCGGTGCAGGGATTAATCCTTTATGTGGAACCTCTTTGGACATCTGGTGTAATATTCCTGCTTCTGTTGCAATGATATATTCATTACCACTGTCATTTTTTACAAAGTTGATCATTCCGGTAGTTGAGCCAATATAATGTGCCACCTTCAGGATATGATCTTCAGATTCAGGATGAGCTACAATTTTAGCGTTGGGATGCTGTTTGTGTAACTCCAGCAGTTTGTCGATAGCGAAAGCTTCATGTACTATGCAAGCGCCTTCCCAGAGTAGCATGTCACGTCCGGTTTTTTTAATGAGATAACGTCCCAGGTTTTTATCCGGAGCAAAAATGATAGGCTTGCCAGGCGGAACAGAGTTTACAATTTTCTCTGCGTTGGCAGAGGTGCAAATGATATCGCTCATGGCTTTGATTTCCGCTGAGCAATTGATGTAGGTAATAACGATGTGATCGGGATGTTCTTCCCGGAATTTTCTAAAAGCATTGGGCTCGGCTGATTCAGCAAGGGAACAGCCCGCTTTCAGATCCGGAAGCACTACCTTCTTGTTGGGGTTTAGAATCTTGGCTGTTTCGCCCATGAAATGAACACCTGCAAATACGATGAGATCAGCTTTGGTTTGAGCAGCCTGTTGTGACAATCCAAGACTGTCACCAACGTAGTCGGCAACGTCCTGAATAGCACCTTCCTGGTAATAGTGCGCCAGGATAACGGCATTTTTTTCTTTTCGAAGGCGGTTTATTTCCGCTACCAGATCCAGATTTTTATCTACCGTGATATTGAGGAAACCCTTCTGCTGCAGGTTTTGAGTTGCTTTTCCCAGGATTTCATCCGTTGCCGTCATGATATTCAAGCTTAATAGCGATGCGAAAATAAGGCCTAAAAGCGTAAAAACGTAGTGCTTTTAAAATCCCTTTTAAGCTCGAAAAGTTCTGCGCAGAACTACGTTTTTTTTGTCCTGAAAAACTCCAGCGCCAGCGCATATCCTTCCATGCCAAAACCGGTCATCATTCCGATACACTTGGATGTGATCAGGCTTTTATGACGAAATTCTTCACGGGCATACACGTTTGAAATGTGTACTTCCACAGTAGGTGTTTTGATGCCACCGATAGCGTCATGAATGGCTACGGAAGTGTGGGTATACGCTCCAGCGTTAATGATGATGCCGTCAAACGAAAACCCTACTTCATGGATCTTATTGATGAGCTCTCCTTCAACATTAGATTGATAATAATGGAGTTCGATGGATGGAAAACGTTTTTTGAGTTCAGCAAAAAAATCCTCGAAAGACTGACTTCCATAGATGGAGGTTTCACGCTTGCCCAGCAGGTTCAGATTAGGGCCATTGATGATTTGTATTTTCATTCCGACACGGTATATTCTTTAAAGTTAAAGTGCGAAGCGGGAATAAAAAACTCTTTCTGCTAATATTGGGTATGAATTGGGAGATGTACACCAGGCAGTTTGTCAATTACCTGAGGATTGAACGATCACTCTCTGCCAATTCTATTGATGCCTATGCGCATGACGTAGCCATGCTTCAGCAGTTTATGGACATGAAGTATAAAGGTGTATCTCCGCTTCAGGTTACTTCCCGGCATCTTCAGCGGTTTATTCAATATGTAAATGAGCTGGGCATGAGTGCTTACAGCCAGGCGAGAATACTTTCGGGTATCAAAGCTTTCTATAAGTACCTGTTGTTTGAAGAAGTAATTGAGAAAGATCCTACTGCACTCATTGAAGGACCGAAGCTGGGCCGTAAACTTCCAGATACCCTGAGTTACCCTGAAATTGAAAATCTTTTCAATGCCATTGATTTATCGTCTTCTGAAGGTGCAAGGAACCGGGCTATGCTTGAAGTATTATATAGTTCCGGTTTACGGGTGAGTGAACTGGTTGAGTTGAAACTTAACCACGTGTATGCGGATATTGGATTTTTACGCGTGATCGGGAAAGGAAACAAAGAGCGGTTAGTTCCTGCGGGACGTGATGCATTGAAGTATCTTAAAATTTATACAGAAGAGATCAGGGGTAAACATCCGCATAAGCCAGCTCAAAAGGGATCAGAGAATCATGTCTTTCTGAATCGTCATGGTAAGAAGCTCACGCGTGTGATGATCTTTACCATTATCAAAAATCTGGCGAAGAATACAGGCCTGAAAAAAACGATAAGCCCGCATACATTTCGTCATTCATTTGCAACTCACCTGATTGAAGGAGGCGCAGACCTGCGGGCCGTGCAGGAGATGCTGGGACATGAGTCGATTACCACCACGGAAATTTACACACATCTTGACCGCGATTATCTCCGGCAGGTTGTTGAGGAGTTTCATCCCCGGAGTATAAAAAAATAAACCCCGGCCTGAGCCGGGGTTTAATAGCAGAATGTCGTTTATGAATTAATTATTCAGTGCGATTTTCAGACCTAGTCCTAATACGAACTGATCATATTCACCAATCGTAAATCTTAATTCAGCAAAAGGAGCTACTTTTTTTCCGAGGTCGAAGTTTATACCCGCACCCAGGTTGAGACCCATCTCTGTTTCAGAGCCGTCATTGCCGTTGTCATCATCCCAGGAAACGCGTGTAAAGTTCAAACCTGCAAGACCATAGAATTCAACGATGTCCTGATCATAAAAGTAGTAATTGAAATTACCGTTGAGTTCAAACAGGGTTATGTCGTTGCCCGGAAAATAAAAGATCAATTGAGGTGAAATGGTACCCTTTTCAATCACTTTAAATTCACCCAGCGCACCGATACCGGTTTCGTCAAAATCACCAGAAGCAAGGTCAACCATAAAGCCGAACCGATTAGTCTGGGCTTGTGAATCATTGCTTACAAAAACCACAGCAAGGACAATAGCTGCAAGTAAAATTACTTTTTTCATGTTGAGTTAAGTTATTTATGGTGCGAACTTATCAATTTTTGAATTTTTTACCGAATACTTCAACATCATTTGTACGCAACTTGGCGGGAAGTCTATCTTTGCGCGATGTACAAACTGGTAATCCGACCGTTCCTATTTCTGATTGACCCTGAAAAAATCCATTATATCGTCTTTTCAGCCCTGCGCATCAAATGCAGCATACCGGGTGTAAAATTTTTGCTCCGCAATATCTTTGGTTATCAAAACCCCCGCCTTGAGCGAAAATTGTTTGGTCTGACGTTTAAAAACCCTGTTGGGCTTGCGGCTGGGTTTGATAAGGATGCCCGGTTAATAGATGAGCTTGCCTGTTTGGGGTTTGGATTTGTGGAAATTGGAACGCTCACCCCCAAGCCACAGCCCGGTAATGAAAAACCACGGTTATTCCGCCTTCCCCAGGATGGTGCTTTAATCAACCGAATGGGCTTTAATAACGAAGGTGTAGACGCTGCAGTAGCACGGTTGAAGAAGAGAAAATCAGATATTATCGTTGGGGGGAATATCGGGAAGAACAAGGTAACAGCAAATGAGCAGGCTTTTGATGATTACGTGAATGCCTTTAATGCTTTATATCCGTATGTCGATTACTTTGTTGTTAATGTAAGTTCACCCAATACACCTGGCTTGCGTGAACTCCAGGAAAAAGAACCGTTGCGTAAGTTGCTCGATGGCGTTGTCCAACTGAGCAGGAATCAGAAGAGGTACAAACCGGTATTATTGAAGATCGCTCCTGACCTTACGCCATCACAGCTTGATGATATTATTGCCATACTTCTGGAAACAAAAACGGATGGTGTGATTGCAACCAACACTACCATTTCACGTGATGGCCTTACTACATTAAAATCAGAAGTAGAAAAAATCGGAAATGGTGGATTGAGCGGAAAGCCATTGGCTGCACGATCAACCGAAGTGATTACCTATCTCCGTGCAAAACTGGGTAAGGAATTTCCGATAATCGGTGTCGGTGGAATAATGTCTCCGGAAGATGCGCTTTCAAAATTGAATGCCGGTGCTGACCTGATTCAGCTGTATACCGGATTTATTTATGAAGGTCCTGCTTTCGTTAAGCAAATCAATAAGGCTATTCTTTCTCAGTAGCAGTTTTAAAAATCAGCTACAGCTTCAATGTCGTGAAAACGAAAAACGCGCATGCGAATGCCCAGCGTTACTTCGTGTGAAGTATACTGTGATCCGACAGATTTATTGGTTGGCAGCTCAAATACATATCCCATTCGAACCATGTCACCCAGATTTAGCTTAGCCAGAAATCCGTACGTATTCAGGTTACGGGTGAAAAGCCCAATGGTGTAGCTGTCATCGGCATTCAGACAAATACCGAAGTCAGTGTTAAGGGTCGATCCCTGAACAGCGCGGCCCATAACAAAGGGTTTTAATTTGAGGCGGGGTGATACGGTAAACAGATAGGCCAGGTGTGCATAAGCATGCTGGTTGTATAAGATTAAATTCGTTCCGTCTACGCTGGCTGACGACTCTAACATTTTAGGAACGGAAAGACCAATGAAGAAATGATCAGATGAAAAGATCACCCCTGCCCCAACAGTAGGTTTAAAAACATTGATGTTACTTTGAAACTTCGGATCGTTTTCATCGATCACCAGGTTGCTGAAATCATTTTTGTAGTTCACTACACCGCCATTTAATCCAAAAGATATTCGCACATTTTTTTTGAAGAGGAGGTGATAGGCGTACGAGGCCTGGATCGTTGTTGTTTCTTCGCTGCCGATCTTGTCGGTAAGAACGGTTAGGCCTAGGCCCATACGGTTATCAGTCAGCGCGATGTGCCCGGAGGCGTTCATGGTAACCGGACTTCCATCATACCCGGCCCACTGCAAGCGATAAGCTGCTAATGCATTCAGGTCTTTTGAATAACCTGCATAAGCCGGATTGATAATAAATGGATTGATGATGTACTGTGAATAAAGTGGATCCTGCTGACAGAAACTGATTCCCCAGGTAATCATCATCAGACCGAAAAGTATATTTTTTTTCATACGGCTACCGGATTAATGTGAGAAAACCATTGAGGGGTTTGCTGCCACCCGAAAATTCTATCTTATAGAAATACGTGCCGGATGGAAGCTCGCTGCCGTTTTTTGTAAGACCCGCAAACACGCGGTCGTTATTATTGTAATTGGTGACATCAAATACAATATCTCCCCAGCGGTTAAGTATGGTCACTTTGTTTTGATTAGCTCCTTCAATGACGTCAATGTATTTGATGAGCATGAAATCATTTTTGCCATCGCCATCCGGAGAGAGTCCTGTGTAAACAACTACAGTGCCCACTACTTCTATATCGAGTACCTGTTGAACACACGCTCCGGCCAGATCACATACTTCAAGTGTAACGCGATCTACTCCGGTGAATGGTAATCCTGCGTAATCGATCACCAGGTTGTACGATGCATCAATGGTGGCTGTTCCCCCGCGTGCCGTTTTAGTATCGGATAACTTCATCGTAGTATAATCCAGATTGTTGTCAGGGTCGCTTACCAATGTAGTAAGGTCAACGGTGAGCGTACCTTCAATGGTGCTGGCCAGCGGAGTATTGTCGATGACAGGTGATTGGTTATTTCCCCCTCCACAGGGAGGAGTAAGTATGTTGACCACCACCGGATCAGAAGGCAGGCTTGGGCAATTTGCACCGGACTTCACGGTGAGAAAGAAAACTCCGGTTTGTGAAACCGTGATGGTTTGTGTGGTGGCTCCAGTTGACCATGCATATTCAACACCATCAGGCCCTGTAAGATCAACCGAACCCGCTCCACAGATGGTAGTGTTACCGCTTATTGAGATAATTGGTTTTGCCGGAGCAGGAATGGCTGTGATCACCACCGGATCGGATGCTTCACTTAGGCATGTGCCATCACTGATCTGCACGGTGAAAGTGCCACTGGTATTGGCGAGTATTTGTTGTGTCGCCTGCGAATTCGACCACAGATACTGACTGGCTCCGGATGTAGCCGAAAGAAAAATAGAACTCCCTTCACAAAAGCTCAGGTTCCCCGATGGATTGATCGCAGGCTTGGGAAGAATGGTTACGGTGGCGTTGACTGTTGTGCGGCTGCTTTCACAGGTGGTAGCCGGATCATAAATGCTGACGTAATATAATTTTGATGTGTTGAGTGATGACGTAGTAAAGGTTGATCCGGTAAAAATGATGTTGCTTAAGATCGGATCGTCATACCAGCGATATTCCTGGGTGCCGGTTGCTCCAGAAGCGGTTAAGTCAAGTGTGCCTGCACTGCACCGGCTTGCACCTGTTGCTGTTGGCGCGCCTGGTGGAGTGCATGATGAAACGGTGAACAGTGCAGACTCATGATAACTCCAGAATCCTTTTGAATCCTTCACGCGGATATTCAGGGTGTGTGCACCGGTAGTAACACCGTCCATATCGAGCGCAACAAGTTGATCCATCGTAGCACCTTGAACGATACCCGGAATCTTTGTGCCAGCACCAATACCTGGATCAGTATCCACAAAATATTCGGCCGCTACAATTTCAGCTGGCGTGTTGATGTTCGCGTTGAGGATATAAAAAGATCGCACTTCGGCATGACTCCATTTGCCACGGTTGTCGCGATAGCGAATGCCAAGTTTATGGAATCCGGTTGGAAGACTGCCAAGAGGTATGCCTGTATTAATGGTGAGCGGACTACCGGCCGAAACCGGAATTGAAGTATTGTTACCTGCACCAAGATCAGTATCAAAAAAGTACTCTGCTTTGGTAATGGTGGTAGCCGTAGGAATGGCAGAGGGAGGAACGATGTAGAAAGTCTGCGCATGTGCATGCGTCCATTTTGCCTTGTCATCCTGGAAACGAAAACTGATGGTGTGAAATCCGGGTGTAAGTGCGCTGATGCTAATGTTGTTCAAAGCAATGGAAACGGAAGACGATGGCGTCACTGGAATGGAAGTTCCATTTCCGAATCCGGGATCAGCATCAAAGAAATATTCTCCCCGTATAAGATTGACTGCTGCAGGTAAAGCAGCAAGTGGAACAATGTAAAATGAATTGAACTGTGTGTGGCTCCATCGTCCGTTGATACTTTGCCGCATGCGGAAACCCAGTACGTGGAAACCTGTACTTAATGATGTGGTGGGTATATTGAAATTGAAATTGACATTCGCAGCGGGCGAAGGCACGCTAACGGAGGTGGCATTGCCTGCTCCGGGATCGACATCGACAAAATATTCAGCGCGATTGATCACTTGCGCGTGTGTTGTGTTTACATTCGGCCAGGTGATAAGAATCAGCAGGAAAACCAGTTGACAATTGACAGTAGACAACAGGTAATTTTTTTTGAATACGATGTAGACTTTTTTCATCTGATCAATTGTATGCGTACAACTTTTCTCAGGACGAATCGCTGATCCTAATTATTCACCTTTCCCTGCACTTGTACATTGAGTGTACCGTTCGGCTGAATGGTAGCGTTCTGAATGTTCACAGCGGTTACCTGAGGAATAGGTGGCATAGGGCTGGTATCATACTGTGTCCCCACGCCACCGGAAGGATATGGGTAACTACCTCCATAAATACCCATGTCGGTGCCATCGGTGCTGGCATTACGCCCGGTTGATGAAGCTTGCAGACGATAATTGAATGTTGGTGTGTACGTGTCGTTGTTGCTCACGCTGACAAAGAGCGGATCAACGCCAACCTGATTGCCTGAGCCAGAGTTTGCACCGCCACCACCCCCAATAAAATTCGCAGTGAAAGTGTTGGTTGGATTGTACTCAGAAGCGCTGCCAATCGTGCTTTGATTTGACAGGTTGTTGTTAAACGTGCAAAGCACGGTATTGGTCATTACAGTGCCCGCGGATCGTATGAAAATATTGTTGGTAACAATAGCATTGAAAATAGCATTGAACTTTATACTGCCGGCACCTATAAATAGATTGTGATCCACGAGGATGGTATTCGAGTTCATGCCATATAGGCTTCCTGATGATGTAAAAATGTTATTGGCAATGATGATGTTGGTGGCGGAGTTGGCCGTTCTGGTTGTGCCACCTCCATAGATATAACTGTCAATGATGTTGTTGCAGATCACCCAGCCGTCCGCCCATCCCGTTGGTGAAGCTCCTGACAAATTAATATATGAACTTACCCGGTTCCTGAAAATCTGAATGTTGTCACTGATCAATGTT
>DASXWH010000195.1:0-10366 GCA_036503775.1 Ohtaekwangia sp. | reverse complement strand
TCAGGTAGGCTATGTAGTGTTTCCGCTTCAGTCCACCTTTTCCAATTTTAACCGCCTTGAGCCTGTGATTTTTCTGATACGGTTGAAAAGCCCACTTCGCCATAGACATCACACCCATCTCTGCTTTTACCATTTCAACGGAAGCTTCTGTTAGTGGCAAAGGCGTGATCTTCCTGGGTGAAACCTTAGCCGGCAGCAAAAACGACTGATATACGGTAACGGTTTCGAGTGGCAGGGAATGAATGAACAGATGTTCATTCACAAAGTCTTTAGCCGTTACAAATTTTTTGTCGGCCCAGGGATGGTTTTCTGAAACAACCATCACCAATTCATCCTGGAACAGCTCTACATACTTTATGTTCCTGTCTTTCACCAGATCGCTGACAATAGCAACGTCCAGTTTATGGTCCATTAATTTCTGTAACGGATAATGTGTTGCTTCCATCACAATGGTAAGCTCAACTTTGGGATAGGTATGGTGGAATTGTTTCAGAACAGATGGTAGCCAGTGATAGCTGGAGTAACATTCTGTACTCAGCCGGATCTCCCCGGCTTCACCAAAGACCAGTGACCGGATCTGTTTTTCCGTATCCGAAAGTTTGCCGATGATCTCGTTGGCCGTTTCATAAAGCTTCTCTCCTGCTTTGGTCAGGATCATCTTCTTGTTTTGCCGCAGAAAGATCTTTGTACCTAACTGAAGCTCGGCCTCCTTAAGCTGATAGCTTAATGCGGATTGCGTTAAATGCAGTTTGTCAATAGCCCGTGTAATGTTTCCTTCTTCCACGATGGCCTTGATCAATTTTAAATGCCTGATCTCCATTCACCAATATATAAGCTGTAAAAATACGAATAGCCGTTCAGGATTATGCATGAATAGTTTTTGTGAAGGGTATGAATTCTTTTCGTTTTTACGGCATCGTGTTGTTGTTCACCTTTACAGCATTAACCGATACTGATATGAATGCACAATTAAGCCACTACCAAAACAAGCTATCGTTTGAAATGGACCCGTCTGATCTGTTTGATGCCCTGAACAATAATGAAAAGGTTATTCCACTGGATGCCCGGAAACCTTTTGGTTTTGAAGCTGAACATATTCCCAACGCCATCAATATTCCGCACCGCGAGATGAATGCCGAAACTACTCTACATCTCGATCGTGATGTTGTCTATGTGATCTACTGCGATGGCATTGGCTGCAATGCCTCAACGAAAGGTGCGTTGAACATGACACGGCTGGGCTTCAAGGTAAAGGAGCTGATGGGTGGCATTGAATGGTGGAAGTTTGATGGCTATGCTACTGAAGGAACGAAAGCCAGAGCAGGTGAGAAAATGCAATGCGCGTGTTAAAAAGAGCTTAGGGCTTGGGGCTTAGGCATTGCATTGATCAGCAGACTTTACCCATGACCATTGACTAATACCCAAGCCCTAACCCCTAAGCCCTATGTACCCTATTCCCTCACCACTTTTTCTTTCCGTGTCGCTCCATTGAGCTTCTGAATCACCACCACGTGAACACCGGGCTTTAATGCCTGAACAGACACAGAACTTCCCGGCTTCTCTACAGCGATCATCTTCTGTCCCTGTATGTTGTATATCGTAACCGATCGAACGTTTTCATGATCCCGGATAAAGAGTTGATCTTTCACCGGGTTGGGTGATACTTCGAAATTGGTATCCTCTTCAACAACAACAATCTCTTCTTCCGGTGCTGAAGGTGATGAAAGCCTCGCGGACAGGTTGTTTGTGACCGTGAGGTAATTGATGTTAAATCCACCGGTTGCTGTAGCAATACCAATACTGTATGTACCTGCCGGCAGCGTTACGTTGTGCGCAACGTTCTGCCAGTTCTGCCATCCGCCCGTATTCGGAATGGTTACGGATCCCAGTTGTGTAGCACCTGCATCTTTTTCCAATCGTAGGGTTGTGCCTGCATTCGGACTGGCCACGCGGTAGATCACCCGATACGTACCCGCTGCAGGAATGGTAACATTGTATGCCATCCAATCACCGGCTTCGATCCAGCCCACATTCTGACCACCACCGGCATCAGTAGTCGGTTCAAGCTGAACACCTGCCATCGCGATGTAAGCCTCTGCTTCTATCCTGGTGGAGAAAGAAGCTGAATTGGTTTCGATCCTAATGGAAGAGGTCTTGTCATTCCAGGTTCCGTCACAAGCCATATCGCCAGTTAACACTTTTGTGGTACCGCCAAAGTTATCGTCCCAGTACAGGGTCACTTTGTAACCGGAGGTAACCCTGACCGAAGAGATATCATCATTCAGAATACCTGCTGCATTAAGCTGACTTAGGGTATAAGTACCAACGTTCAAACCGACAGCCGTTCCGGTATAGTTGCAATCTTTATAAAATGTAGCTACACCTGTCGGGTTTGTGGTGCCTGCAAAACCACCGATGGTGATCGTGGCTCGTACAGGTGAACCGGCATTGATGGTAGCCGACTGATTGAACACGTCATCATATGAAAATGCATACGTCTTCGAGTTCAACGTTATGTCTGTCTGGTGCCAGAATTTAGCATACCAGTTATAGGGTGCCGTAATGTAATACTTCGAAGGATTTCCAAAGTCCTGCATGGCACCAACCGCCAGGTTCAGATCGATAGCATGACGGTTAACCGCTGCAGCAAACTGCGCCTGCACCACAAGGTCCCACTGACCTCCGGTAGCGAGTGCACCTTTTGCCTCCAGCGCATCCTGTGTTGTTGGCTTCCATGGAATAATCCCCACAGCTCCATCACCATCGCGTACAAACCGGAACTGACTTCCGTTAACCCGTCCGCGCCACACACCGGCATCACCTGAATTGAATACCAGGTCACCACCGGAATACTTCGACCAGATCTGATCAATGTACGCACCAAAATAATTTGCCTGCGATCCGCCTTCCCTGAACGCAGGTGTCTTGGATGGAAAATGAATGATACCTTTGGCTGCATCGTACAGGGCATTGAATGGCGCTGCCGCCTGTGACTGCCATTGCGAAAGAATCTGTGCATGGGTTTTTAATTCTCCTACTCTTTCGTAAAAATTTCCGTTTCCCCATACTTCAAGTCCCATGGGATACTGATAGGTATCCACGCGCGTGGTGTTTACCCAGAGACCATTCGGAGCGTTTGTCAGCTCGATGTTTTCGAATCGTACACCCTGATTCGGATCGTTTGGATTATTCAGATCAGGAGCTGCATATCCTTTTGGTGATCCTGACGCACCAAAGAAATACAAATACAGCTGCTGATTAAATGAAATGAGTATCCGTGTTCCGGCAATGCCCGGCACGTTGATGATTTTATTCGGTATCTCACTCAGCCGCGTAAAACAGTTCGCATACCTTCCATTGCCACCGGGACCCATGTTGCCGTTGGGTGTCGGGCCTGCCACGGTATTATCGGAAACACTCATGGGGCGTACCTGTCCGGTTTTAAGATCAATCCACACGTGATAACCCGCTGGCTGTTCACCTACAAGCGCTACAAAAATATTCGCATCGGCAATCGCTGGATTGGTACGGTTAACGAGTGTGAACGGAACGGTTGGCTGACTGTATGCCAGTGTTGACAGCAGTGAGAGTGCGATCACTCCCGCGAGCATTCTGCTTTTCATAAAAGCGCGAACACAGAGAAAGTAAAGTTTTGTTTTCATTTCAAGTTTGGTTTTGGATTAAGAGTAGTAGTACAAAGGCGTTTTCAAACACTAGCCGGGCCACAGGTGACGGGAAGAAAACCCGCTCCGGAGTGCGTTAAATCGCCTTGTAACTTTAGGAAAAAAGGCTTCTGCAAACGATTGAAAACCGGGAAAATCAGGTACATCAAAAGTACATCGTTGACTACATCAAAACTACATCCCGGCCAGTGGTGGCTGTTTATGATGATGTAGAAGACTCCGTCATCCTGAGCGAGGTGTGCAGAGCATGTGTGAGCGAAGGATCTCCAAATACGATCAACCAATAGCTGTACTTTGATTAGTTCAACTGTATAGAGTGCACAGGTACTTCGTACATACAGGGGGATTCCCGAGTAGTCGGGACAGGCTCTTCGTCCGCACGTTCCTTCCCGCATGCAGGACTCAGGATGACGGTTTCCAAGAGAATGATTAAATGAATGAGGGTTGCTGATCCGTTTACATCAGAATTTTACACTCTATAAATCTAACAACTCCCTTCATAATCCGTCATCCTGAGCGAGGTGTGCAGGGCATGTGTGAGCGAAGGATCTCCCAATACGATAAACCAGCAGCCGTACTTTGAATAGTTTCAACGACTATAGTTCACGGCTTCAGCATAACATGCAGGGATCCTTCGTCCGCACGTTCCTTCCCGCATACAGGTCTCAGGATGACGTTGCCAAGAAAAATGAGTGTTACTGATGCGGTTGCACCATCCACATGATGCACCAAATTGTCTTTTTATTGCTGTATCTTTTAAAGATGAAACCGTTATCTTCTAATCATTCAGCGTGGGTTTACATCCTCACGAACAGATACAACACAACATTATATACAGGCATTACAACTGACCTATCAACACGTCTTTGGGAACATCGGACAAAGAGCGATCCCAAATCCTTTACCGCTAGGTATAACCTGTATAAGCTTGTTTATTTTGAAGGCTTTGATACCATAGTTGAGGCTGTTGCATATGAAAAGTTTATCAAGGGAAAGACGCGTAATTGGAAGGAGTCTCTTATCCAAAAACTAAACCCTGAATGGAATGATCTTTCAGATGTTACCTACACTCTATAAATTAAACCGTTCCCTTCATGATCCGTCATCCTGAGCGAGGTGTGCAGGGGATGTGTGACGAGGATCTCCAAATATGGTAACCAATAGCCGTGCATTGAATAGTTCAACGACTATAGTTCATGGCATCAGCATAACATACAGGGGATCCTTCGTCCGCACTTTCCTTCCCGCATGCAGGACTCAGGATGACGGTTTCCAAGAGAATGATTAAATGAATGAGGGTTGCTGATCCATTTACATCAGAGTCTTACACTCTATAAATCTAACAACTCCCTTCATAATCCGTCATCCTGAGCGAGGTGTGCAGGGCATGTGTGAGCGAAGGATCTCCAAATACGATAAACCAGCAGCCGTACTTTGAATAGTTTCAACGACTATAGTTCACGGCTTCAGCATAACATGCAGGGATCCTTCGTCCGCACGTTCCTTCCCGCATACAGGTCTCAGGATGGCGTTATCCAGAGAATGATTACGTGAATTGTGTTAACGCTTTAACTAACCAGGACCATTTACAATTTTCAGGGCAGGTACTTGAGAGATACCCGAAGGCAATCGCACAATCTTTGAACCGCTGAGATCAATGCTCTTCAGCTTTGCCAGCTTGTCAAACTGATCAGGCAGTTCAGGGATCAGAAAAGGTACACGTAATTCTTCCAGCTCTGTATTTAAGAACAGGTTGAATATCCATTTCTTCAGCCGGTGAGGATTTGTCACCGTATCTGCTTCTGCGGTTTGTGGATCATCAATAAAGGTAGCCACATTGACTTCATCAAAGGGAGGCAGTACCACGGTGAGTGAACGTAACGATGCCTTATGCTGGTCAAATGAAATTTTAATAGAGCCGTCTTCGAAATAGATCAGGTCTGTTCGTATCTCGACATCAGGCAGGCCTGCCTCGAGGTTCATCGGGTTGGTGAGGAATGTCAGCCAGTCGCCAAAAGGTTCATTGGTTGTATGACTTCCCCCCTTCCGGATGAGTTTCTTCTTCATTTCATTTCTGAAATTGAGATCGGGGAAATCAACAATCGAATTGTCTTTCAGATCAAGTGAGTCTGATTCATAAAGCCTGTTCAGATCAGAAGGCAGGCGAACGATCTTATTTTTTCGCAGGGAAAGACGCTCCAGATTTTGAAACAGTCCCAACCCTGCAGGTACATCCACAATGGCATTGGCACTCAGGTCAAGCGACTTCAGGTTAACCAGCGACAAACAGAATTCAATATCCGTGATCCCCAAACCGGAGAGTGTCAAATGGGTTAAGGTACTCACCTGACTGAGGGATCGGGTCAGGGTATCCAGTTCAGATTTCTGCATGGGCTTGTGTAAAAGATTGAACTGGTCTCCGGTCACGAAATGCTCCAGGCTTTTAAAATGAGAAATTGAAGTAGCAAATGCTGCCGGGTAATTGGTGGTCAGTTTCTTCAGGACCGGAACATCTGCCTGGGTAAAGTTGGAAGCCACATGATCCTTACTGACATGGAAGTTCAGGAGCTCCAGTTTCGGAAAGTTGAGAAATCCATCCGGTGCAGAAGCTGCATCCCGGAAAGACAGTTGTTTGAGCCCGGTAAGTTGAGTGATCTCTGCAGGGATCTCAAATTTTCGGCACTTGCAATCGAGCGTTGACAAACCACGGAGACTCGCCAGCACCGCAGGTGAGCAAGGTTGAGAGAACACGAACGCCCGGAGAGACTTCAACTGTCCAAGTTCAGATGGCACTTCGGGAATTTTTGACTCCTGGATGTCAAGCACGGCCAACGCGGTCAACCGGTAAAAACTTGGCGGCAGCTTTCGAAGAGATGATCGATAAAGATTTATATTATTCAGTTTAGGCAATTGATCGAAAAGGTCAGGCAATTCCGCATTCAGAAACCTGACGCTAAGGTATTCCAGTTCACGCTGTTTGAATAATCCGAATATCCAGTCCTTCAGATGGTGCGGGTTCGATGCGGTATAGCTGACGTCAGCTGACCTGGCGGCTATAACCTGCGGGTCAGTCTCCTGGAAAACAGGCATAGCCTTATCGTCAGCACAATCCAGTTCAAGGTGCAGCCGCTTCAGGGATGCTGTGGTTTCATCAAAAGAAACGTGGATCTTCAGATTGTAAAAACCGGAATGGCTGATGCACTCCACACTGAGTTTGGGCAATCCGGGTTGTAGATTCTCGGTGTCGGTCAAAAAGTTCAGCCAGTTTTCAACGTTGTCAACGGGTTCTTTGAACACACCTCCTTTGGCCAGTACCTGGTGCTTGTCTGTGATCTCTGACGACATAGTAGTTTTCTCAGCGTAAGTTCAGAGATCAATTTAAAGATTTGCAGATAACAAAGAAATTTTAACCTCGATCAGGCTCATGCGATTGAGAAGTTGTCTTCTACTTTATCCCGATTCCGCTCCAGCGACAGCCAACACGTGACCATTGTTTAGTAGAATCAATTGATTAATTTGGAAACAGGGTTATTGTCAACAGTTCTTATGCTACATAAAATCATCTCTATCGGTTCTGTATTACTATGCTCTTTAATTCCGGTTTATGGTCAGGTGTTTGTCACCGGAAAAGTTATTGATAGTGATACCAAAAAACCGATTGCTGATATTCTGGTCACCATCGTCAATACGGGTATTGAGACCAAGACAAATCACGGAGGTTACTTTCAATTGGACATGGACACCGCAAATCATGTAGTTTTATCCGGTGCCGGATACAATTCAATGGAGATTAAGGTCCATACATCCCGGTTTCAGGTTGCGTTAAAAAAGACCCCGCCACCCGCGCAAAAATTAAGCGCAGCGGATAGTACAATATTAATGAAGAGTCTCTATAAAAATTTCATCTATCCCCCTGATGCCCGCAAGGACAAAACACAGGGTTATGTTTACGTTGCTTTTCAGGTGGACACTACCGGTGTTATACTCACGCCACAAATTTTCAATGATCCGAATGACACGTTCAGTAAAAGTATCATCAGCGTATTTAAGAAGCTTCCAAAACTATCCCCTGCTAATACCATACGTTCATTTATCTTGCCTATCCGATATAGATACGAAGGCTCTCCCGCTCTCGCTATAGCCCAGCCCGAAGTAACACTTCCGGAAGGATACATATTTGAAGAATTTGTTATTGTAGGTTACGGTACTGTAAAATATTAACCCGGTCAGAGTCACCCGGTTTCCTGAGACGCTGAGTTTTTTTCAAATCAACGCGGAGCCTCAAACCCGTACTTTATGGCTTCTTCAAGCACGTCCAGGTTTATATCGTTCAGCGTTTTGAACTTGATGCAATAGCCGGTCACGCTGGCCTTGCCCAGTTTTTTTCCAAATGCTTTGGCGAGGTATGCTTTATCCTTAATACCCATAATGTAGACAGAGATCCCGGTGGTATTTGCACTTATCCCAACCTGGTAGAACTCCCGTGTTGTTCCATCCGCATAGTTGATGGTGTATTCTCCATATCCGATGTTCGGGTTGGAAACAATTTTACCCTCGCTGTTCTTACCATCCATGAACCATATTCTGCAGGCCGGTGAAATCTGAAGCATGCGCTGGTGTAATGTCTGCAGCTCACTCTGTTTGGATTCGGGCTGGCTGGCGATATACGTTTTGATTTGTTCTTCTATGTTGGATTTTCTCGTTGCCATTGAAGTCTGTTTAGAAACAAACCTGTACAAAGTAAACAAACATCCTGATCTGCACGATAGAAATACACCATGGAAACTAACCTGCCTGCCGGCAGGCAGGGTTCCTGGCAATGATTTCACAACTACAAAGTACTGGCAGAGGGGACGGAAATAACTTCAGCCCCAGTGAAGGGGTTGATGGGTTATAATTCTCATAGTGGAGTCACGATGCAGCAAAGATAATAAGTATACAGCGGGAAGTCACTTACCTGGCGGGAGGATCACACGCATAGATGTATTGAATATCATTCTGCGTAACCGGGTATCCTGCACTATTGTAGGTATATGTATTTGACTCTGAGAAAAGAAGTGATCCGTCAACGAATAATTCAGATTGTGTGAAGTTGTAAGGCAGTACATCCTGGCCCCAGGAAGCAATCACCAGGTACCACTCGTCAGGATAAGGCCTGAGTTTGTTATCCATAGTATAGATCATCGTGGTTGCCAGCTCGGAATTCTCAGCATCAATAACACTATACGTAGAAATCGCTAACGTTTCTGAATCCGGATAGCTAATGATTCGGAATGACAGAAGTTCATCCATATCACTTCCAAAAACATTGATCTTTATAAGCCTGCCAGAGTCATCGTATTCATATGTGTACTGAAGATCAATAGCCAGGTCAGCCTTATAATCAGTTATTTTTATCAATTTACCGTCCTCACCATAGCTAAATTCAGCAGGCGGATTAGATCCGGTAACTCTCGTCAATTGACCGGAGCTATTATACTCTAAATCATAATGCATGATAACATCATCCAAAGGTGTTTCAAGAGTTGACAGCAATCCCTGATCGTTGTAGTATAGTGTATACCCTCCGTCACCGATCTTCACTTCCGTAAGAAGGTGATCAGTACACCCGGATTCATCATCCGACCCGCAGTGACAAAGAATAACCAGGCTCATCATCAATAAAAGGACTACTCACCCTGGTTAAAATTGGAAATGGCTTAAAACGGTCAATCCGATACATGTTCTCTATTTGTTTAAGGTTTATTTAGGAAAAATAAGAAAGAAGTTTGAAATCCATACAAGCTGTAAAGCAGGCCATGAGAAATCATAAGTATGCGTTGGTTGACCTAATCCGGCACTGTAAAAGCAAGTCTGAAAACTTTCAGTGCAATAGACTGAAGTGAGCCACACACCTGCTTGGCGCAACACTTGCGCCAGCAGGGGAAGGTACTTCGTAACTTCCAGGAGATTCCCGAGTAGTCGGGACTGGCTCTTCGCTGCACGTTCCTCCCGCTTGCCGCTCAGGATGACGGTTCATGATTGTATAAGTAGTAGTGACTAAACTTGTTGGTGACGCTGCGCTAAACACCAACAAGGGCAAAGCCTTTACACTATACCCCGCAATGGCACATACCTTTTGTTGGTGGCGTTTCAAAGTTCACTGTATCTCGTCCAGTCGTTCATCTTTTTATCATAAAGGATAAGTTGTCCAAAGTAGCAGCCTAACACTGATAATTCCTCTTTGGTCTTGAAGAAGTAAACCTTATTACCTCGCAGTTCACAATGCTGTCCAAAATGAATCGGGTCTTGGATGTAATGCCCTCTCTCAAATGACCAGTTGTTGTTTACTATTCTGTCGTCCATGAAAAAATATCTGTCAACGAAAAATAGTCCGACAATTGCAAGAATAACTATTATCACCTTGATTTTTCTTGTCTTCATGATCAACTCAACTGCCCTTGTCAAGCATTGCCACCAACGTCTAGATATAAAGCGTTTGCCTTTTCCTTAAATCAAAAATAAAAATAACAAAGGCAAATGATTTATATCTTTTGTTGTAGGTAGTGCGCGTCACCCGATTTTAATTTGCTCCCCTAATCTTGTCCCTTGCCATTTTATATTTTAAAGTGTAGGATTTTGGTAAACGGTCTTTGCCTATTAAGTCAATTTGTTTTATAAAGGTCAAATAGTTTTTATCATCC
>DASXWH010000194.1:0-10654 GCA_036503775.1 Ohtaekwangia sp. | reverse complement strand
AATGGTGAAAATTCTTGACCAATCAGCGCTTTCATTTGCTCATTGTGTTCTTTGAAAACATCCATGAGCATCCGAGCCTTCTCCAAAGTAAGTCCATACCATTTCGCTTTCATGCTTTCAAGCGTTACGGCTTTTCCTTCGTGCATCAACTCGCGTTGGTAGTCAAAAGCTTTCATCTTGAAAGCCTCTAAATTCTTGTTTACTCTTCGCGCTTCTTCAGAATTCGTTTTGAGTTTTCCATTTTGATCCGACCACTCATGCTGCTTGACAAAGATTTTTGTGGCGAGTGTAAGCCGCTTGTTCATGAGTGAGATCCTCATGAAAACTGGTTTCAATCCATCATCTGTTGTTCTGTCTTTTCGAGCGAAGAACGTTACCGAAATTGTTTGAGTCATATACCTTGGTTAATTGGTTAAAGTATCCAATTCAAGGTGCCGTAATCAAGATGTCCACGTAGTGACTAAGTTGGTTATCAGCACTTTAACTCGATTTCGTAACCACGTTTTCAAAAGAAGTTCTGGTTACGGATCGGTTACCAAGGGATTGTGATTTTTTGGTTGTTTTTGGTATGCCCTAAAACGAAAAAACCTCGAAATCTTTTGGATTTCGAGGTTTTGACTTTGATTGATTTTTACTCAGCAGAGGAGGAGGGATTCGAACCCCCGGAGGCTATTAACCTCAACGGTTTTCAAGACCGCCGCATTCGACCGCTCTGCCACTCCTCTGTGTATTTTCAGGCCTGTTCCTGCTCTTCCGTTGGCTTTGCAGGACCAAATTACCCGTAAATGGCGGTGAATTCAGTTATTTTGGGTTGCAAATGTATACGTTTCCCCCGTTTTGCCAAAACGTATTTCAGAACTTTCTACTTCGATTCTTCTCCGTAATCCAGAAACACTCTTTTAATGTCTTTGTCATCGATCTTGTTCATGTTCTTGTTATACGCATCCAATTCCAGCAACACAATCCGCTGATCATTTAGGATGGCCCGTAGTTTTTCAATGTCTTT
Organism: Ohtaekwangia sp.; assembly: GCA_036503775.1. GTDB lineage: Bacteria > Bacteroidota > Bacteroidia > Cytophagales > Cyclobacteriaceae > Ohtaekwangia. The sequence continues at coordinate 9,648 of DASXWH010000194.1, read as the reverse complement.
ATCAAATTCCGACTGCCTGCGGGAGGATTTCAATGCATACTTTCGCGCAAAGTCATCACCGGAGGCCTGAACACGGTTATTAATATCAATAGTGATCTTGATCTTTTCCATGATGTTTTCTTTCGAACGGCCAATCACCTCTGTGGCCTCCAGGGTGCCGAGTGTAAGTACAGTAGTACCACCAACACCGGAAACGACTTTGGCCTGATCCGGATTGTCTACCACAATGGGTGTAAAGCCGGTAACAGCACCCAGCGAAGCATTGACGATCGACCGGTTCTTTTTTCCCTTCTTCGCTTTCTTGTAATCACTGTTGAGTCGCTTCTGGTGTACCTCAAGTTGCTCAATCAGGATCAATGACTCTATAAGGATGCTGCGATATTTCTGAAACAGATGTGCATCACGTTTGGCGATGTTCTCGGTTTCTTTTACCTGCACTTTTATTTTCTTCTGCGTTCGGTTATTGGATTTGTCGAGGACAAAGAACACGAGGTCTGAGGTGATACTGCCTTGTGTGTCATCTACGAACTCATAGCCTGGTGTCCAGATGAACTCGTACTGAAGCGGAGTGTTTTCTTTCAGGGCTGCAGAAGGAATCCGGATATCATCCGGTATAAATCCAGCGCTGCGAATATTGTCATCACCATTGGGATCAGAACTGTACAACTTCAGGTTCAGTGTTTCATCTTCCCGGATAACAAAAGAGGTATCGCCCGGGACGATCAGTAATTCAGGTGGAAGATCCTGTTGAGTGGGGGCTACCTTCAATCGTCCGCGTGTCTCTGCTTTGTCGGGTTGATCCTGTACAAAAAAATCAATGAATAGCGGATTATTTTTCAGTGAAGAGAACTGGCTTCGTGAAGGTGTCCAGGTGAACTGCCCGATAGAAGATAATCCGGAGTTCTCTGGCATCTGTGACGGAATGGATCGGAACACCAATGGGTCGCCATCCAGGTCATATACATATTCACTGCCTACCTGGTAGGTGTTCAGATTGGATTGCTTTACATAAAACACAGGTAGCTCTTCAATCACAGGTGGACGATTCACGTGATTAACGATGAAGGTTATGGCCTGGCGCTCACGTCTTCCATCGGCATACGAGGCCTGAAAAATTACCGTGATCTCTTTGGTGCGGTTAACGCGATCCACCAGATCGAACGGAGGTTTCCAGCGGAAATTTCCCAGACTGTCAAAATAAATATTCAGCTCGTTGGCACCGTCTATGGAAAACCGTTGTGGCACTTCACTGCGTGTGCGCACTTTAAACCGGAGCTCCTGATTCTCGTTGAGAATATTCCAGCCCGCTGAATCCGGAAACACCAGCGAAGTGGATTGACCATGAACAGAGATTAAACCCGAAAGAGACAGTATAAGTACAAGTATGATCCGCTTCACCTATAAATATTATGTGTTACCAAAAGGAGCGTAAATTTAGCAAGATGAAAAGTTTATGATATGCCACCCACCAAAAAGAAGCAATCTCAACCCAATTTCTTCGCTGATGTGTATGCTGTGGCAAAGCTTATCCCCAAAGGACGCGTGACCAGCTATGGTGCTATTGCACATTATTTGGGAGTAAAATCGAGTGCCCGTATGGTTGGATGGGCTATGCATGGATGTCCGAAGGGCGTACCGGCACACCGCGTGGTAAACAGCATGGGCCTGCTCACCGGAAAACATCACTTTGAATCACCTACCCGTATGCAGGAGCTTCTGGAAAAAGAAGGAATTGAGGTGGTCAACGATAAAATTCAACGCTTCAACGACATTTTTTGGAATCCTGTGTCAGAAATCCGGTTGAGCAAACCCAAACAGAGAAAACAGCTTCCCAAAACAGGACGGAAATAGGCAGGTAACCCTTCAAATCTTCCCAAAATAAGCCATTTACCCTCATGGCATAGGGTTCGTAACAGGAGTCCCCAAACAGCGACTTTATGAAGACCCTTATAAAAGTTCTTGTTGCCAGTCTGATCTTATTCTCGCTCACGGTTCACGCCAATGACGAATCAAAAGCTGGTGTCCACGGAAAGGATAAAGGAGTCTTCATCCTGAAAACAACTAAAAAGTTTGTCGGTGCAAAGGTCGAGGTCTTCAAGGCTGATGGTGAACTGATCGCTTATCAGAACCTGGAGAAAAGAAAAGTAGTGATTGACTTTCGTGATGTTCGGTTAGGTACGTATACCATCCGCGTTACAAAAGGAAATGCACGCGAAGAGTATCAGTTTATAAAGCAATAACAACCGTGTTGCTCTCGCCCGGGCACACGTCAAGATAAAGTGGGGTTGGTTTTAATCGGGTTTAGGTCACTTCATGCAGGGGTGGCCTTTTCCTTTTTTACGGGGATGCATTGGGATTAGCGGATTAAGGGATTAAAAAATTTTTTAAATCCAAGTGCATAGCCCTACACAAAAATCTTTGAGAAACTTTGTGTCTCCTTCGTGCCCTTTGTGAAAGGGCTTTGATCACGCCCTGAATCACACACCCACGGATAACCATTAACAACTAACTTTTTCTCGAAGTAATCAGCAATCCGAGAAACGTGATCGCTCCATTCAGTATCAAAACTTCAATTCCGAATTTATAGCCGTTGAACCACGCCACCGAATTCAGGCTGATGATGTAGGTGAGAATTGGTGAGAGTACGCAAACCAACGGTACCAGCTTATCACGCACGATATTTTTGGTGTAGAGACCGAAAGTAAACAATCCCAACAGTGGTCCGTAGGTATAACCGGCAATGGTGAGCACAGCATCGATCACAGATCGCTCATTGATCTCCCTGAAAATAACAATAATGATCAGGAACAATGCCGAGAAGCCGATGTGTACCATAAACTTCTGACGTTTCTTCTCCGCTTCAGTTTTGTTTTTGAAATCCAGGAAGTCAATACAAAATGAAGTAGTCAGCCCCGCGAGGGCGGAGTCAGCGCTGGCGTACGAAGAAGCCGTGATACCCAGCAGGAAAAATACACCGACAGCAATACCGAGCTCGTGAAGCGCAAGGCTGGGGAACAGGTCGTCTGAAGAAGCAGGTAATGCAATGTTGTGTGTGGTGCTGTACATATAAAGAAGCGCACCCAATACCAGGAAAAGTAAATTCACGATCACCAGTACAAGACTGAACCAGAACATATTCTTCTGAGCTTCTCCCAGCGATTTGCACGTGAGGTTTTTCTGCATGATCTCCTGATCCATACCGGTCATGGTGATGGCGATGAATGCACCTCCGAGAAACTGTTTCCAGAAATATTGTGTAGAGTTAATGTCATCGAAATAAAACATTTTGGAATACGGGCCGCTGTAAACAGAACTCATCATCTCCGGCAAAGACATTCCCAGTTGATCGGTGATCTGCCACACGGTAAAACATACGGCACTGACCAGAAAAATAGTCTGGAAGGAGTCTGTCCATACAATGGTCTTGACACCTCCTTTAAAGGTGTAAATCCAGATGAGTACAATGGTAATGGCTACCGTAACAATAAACGGAACGCCCATGGCATCAAACAGAAAAAGCTGAAGCACGGAAGCTGCCAGGAACAGGCGGAGTGAGGAACCGATCGTGCGCGAGACCAGGAAGAAGAACGCTCCGGTTTTGTGTGTCCAGAAATCAAAACGCTGCTCCAGGTAGGTATATATGGAAATAACATTCAGTCTATAATATAAGGGCATGAGCACCCCGATGATCACCCAGTATCCGAGGAGGTATCCCAGTACCACCTGAAAGTATCCAAACCCGATCTTGCCGACATTACCGGGAACGGAGATGAACGTTACTCCTGACAGGGAGGATCCGATCATCCCGAAAGCCACCAGGTACCAGGGCGACTGCCGGTTGGCGGTGAAAAAAGTATTGGTGTCTGCACCTCTGGATGTATATACCGAGATCAGAATGAGCAGGCCAAAATAAATGGCCATGATGGTAGCTACCAGAAGGGGTGTCATTTCATAATGTTTTCGGGAACAAAAAATCAGTAAAATCCTGTTAAATCCAAATCCATTATTCCGGATGGTGATCTGGAATGTGGAATTTGAAATCCGGAACACGGAATCTGAAATCTGAATTTAGAATCTGGAATTGATTACCTTTACAGAAATATTTTCGAAATGAAACACGCTTATCAGGAAGAGGAATTGGTGGAAGTCCTGGAGGCCGTTGAAACTACGGACCTGATGGATCTGGTCGTGTTTAATGATGATTTCAATACATTCGATCACGTTATTCAAACCCTGATCCGTGTTTGCGAGCATACACAGGAACAGGCCGAACAGTGCACACTCCTCATTCATTATAAAGGTAAATGCGCAGTGAAAAGTGGTTCCTTTGATTTTCTGAAACCGCTGCGTGAAGCCATTTGTGAAGCCGGTATTGATGCCCGCATACTGTAGTATTGATTGTAAATCGTAAGGAGGCCCGGTGGAATATTCTTCCAAACTCATTGAAGAAGCCGTAAATCAGATTGCCAGGCTTCCCGGCATCGGGAAGAAAACGGCATTGCGTCTGGTGCTGCACCTGATCAAAGCCAAAGAAGAAAATACTTCCTCGCTTACTGATGCGCTTAACAAGCTGCGGGCGAATATCAAATTCTGTAACTCCTGTCATACCATTTCCGATACTGAACTCTGTTCGATCTGTGCCAGCCACAGGCGTGACCGCGCGCTCATCTGTGTGGTGGAAGATGTAAAAGATGTGATGGCCATTGAGAACACTGCGCAGTATAATGGATTGTACCATGTACTGGGTGGTGTTATTTCCCCGATCCATGGCATCGGTCCTGCGGATCTGAAGATCGAATCACTGGTAAACCGGTTAAACCACGGCCAGACCGAGATCAAGGAAGTTATCCTGGCGCTGAGCCCCACTATGGAAGGCGATACCACTGCATTTTATATCAACAAGCGGATCAAAGAAGTGCCTGTGAAAATCAGTGTTATTGCGCGCGGAGTTCCGGTGGGTGGTGACCTGGAGTATGCCGATGAGATCACCCTGGGCCGCAGTATTACGGGCAGAACATTATTCAGCTAAGTACCCTTTCTACCTACCTTTCGTTAGCTGTTAAAAATAATGCGAACATTCGCAGGCTATCTTCCAACTTAAACTTTTAATGCTTTTCTTTGGGCGCTTTTTTTAAGACACAACCATGAACAATCTTTCCAACCGAATCAACGCAATTGAAGAATCTGCAACACTGGCGATGGCCGCAAAAGCCCGCGAGTTTAAACAGAAAGGTATTGATGTAATCAGTTTGAGTCTGGGTGAACCTGATTTTAAAACACCGCAGCACATTTGTGATGCTGCCAAGAAAGCCATTGATGAAGGAAAGTATTTCGCTTATCCTCCGGTAGCCGGTTATCAGGACCTGCGTGAAGCGCTGGCCGCTAAATACCAGAAAGAAAATAAGGTTCCGTATAAAGCAGAGAACATTGTGATCTCCAATGGTGCCAAGCAATCCATTGCCAACACGATGCTGGCGTTGCTGAATCCGGGTGATGAAGTGATCGTGTTCTCACCATATTGGGTAAGCTATGATGCACTGGTTCGTTTGGCGGAAGCTACACCGGTCATTGTAAAAGGTGGAATTGAAAATGATTTTAAAGTAACCGCTGCACAGGTAGAGAAAGCGATTACTCCGAAAACAAAGGCGCTGATCTTCTCTTCACCCTGCAATCCTACGGGTTCTGTTTTCTCCCGGAAAGAACTTCAGGATATTGCCAACGTAGTAATGAAACATCCGAATCTTCTCGTGATTGCTGATGAGATCTATGAGCATATTAATTTTACCGGAGAACAGGTGAGCATTGCTTCTTTCCCGGGAATGTTTGATCGTACGATCACCGTCAATGGTTTTGCAAAAGGGTTTGCTATGACCGGATGGCGTGTGGGATACATTGCAGCACCGAAATGGATTGCCGATGGTTGTAATAAAGTACAGGGACAGGTTACGTCAGCAAACTGTTCCATTGCGCAGCGTGCAGCACTGGCAGCTATTGCGGGTGATATTGAGCCGACCAATAAAATGGTTGAAGAATACCGCAAGCGCAGAGAGATCGTATATAATCTGTTGAAAGAAATTCCGGGCGTCAAGGCAAACTATCCTGAAGGTGCATTTTACTTCTTTCCGGATGTAAGTTCATACTATGGTAAGTCCGATGGAACAAACGTTATTAAAAATGGTGATGACTTCTGCCTCTATATGTTAGAGAAGGGTCATGTGTCACTTGTTCCGGGAGGTGCTTTTGGGGATGAGAATTGCGTTCGTCTTTCCTATGCAGCATCTGAAAAAGATCTGCGTGAAGCATTGAAAAGGATGAAAGACGCACTCGCAGCACTACGGTAATAAAGTTTAAGGTTTAATGTCTAAACTGCGCGTATTCAACTTTAGACATTAAACCTCAAACTTAAAATCATTCAACTTCGAACTGCTTTTCCAGCGGGGCGACCTTCTCCAGGTCTTCCGTGATCTTTTTGTCCAGGGGCGTTTCCTTGATCACATTATACTGTGCCCAGAATTCTTTGTTGTAGGGATAATCCTGGTACTGTAATCCATAGTTCCGCATCTTTTCCGTAGTGCTGATCTCCTTGGTGGGATTGGGATGTACGTCATTGATCAGCAAATGCTGAAGAAGTTCGGTTTCAAATTTCAGCTCGTTGGTTTGCTCATCGTACCACTTTTCAATAGAGGTTACAGAAATGTAGTTGAGATACATCTTGTTGTCATATTTACGGAAGTCGATTACTTTCTTCTGACCAATAAAACGGCTGACAAGATTTTTCTTCCGCAGCAGGTTGTCACCGGTGTGATCAACGTGATGCTCCAGGTGTATGATCGCGTAATCCGTTTTGTCAATGTACACCTTCAGGTTGAACGGTCCGGAGTATTTCACTACATAGATCTCGTGACCATTATAATACGAGTCGTTTTCACGGATCATATTCGTAAAGAGTTCCTCGCTGCCTTCGATCCGATACCGGATGTTGTTATGCAGGAGGAGGTCTTCCAGTAAATTCTTCTGATCAAAATACGTGTTGAATTTATTTTCATACCCCAGGCTCTTACGTACTTCCACCAGCCGCACGCGCTCGCGGAGCTTATTCTTGTTGCGGGGTTCTGCATAATTCTCATCGTAAATTTTCACAGCCGCTTCAAGCAGGGCAATGCTGGTTCCACCTACTTTTTTGATATCACGATAGAAGCCATCAAGGATGAAGGGGTGCATAGGATAGTTCTGGTCTATCCGCGAAAGGGCAATCCTGAATATCTCACTACCATCCAGTGAGTCTGTCACCACTACTTCCTGCAGCAGGGTGATGGATTTGTTTAGTGTGATCACCAGCGGTGAGGTATTCAACACAGACCACACGGGCGCTTCATAGTTCTCATAGCCGATCATGCTTATCACCAGAATATCGTTTCGGTACTCGGCCGGGAAATGGAAGTCAAATTCACCCAAAAAGTTGGCTATTGTGCCAATGGGTTTGCCTTTGATCGATACAGACGCAAAGACCAGTGGCTCGGAAGTATCTTTATCGACTACTTTGCCTGATAAGGTCAGATTTTGGGCTAAACCGCAAAATGAAGCCACCATTAGCAGGCTGACAATGGCGAAACGTGTATATATGGTAAAGGACATCACAGCGAAATTGGCCAATTGACGTGGTCTTTCAAACTGCCTGTAGTATAATCCCCGAAATTGCAGATTTATCGGCAATAACCTGATCCTGACCGGTTTTGCGTTTCATTGCTTAACTTTAATTATGAATTTGGCCAGCTTGAAGTCTATAGAAGACATACCCAGAATCTGGAAACGGGCGTATTTTTTACTCTGCCTGTGGTACGCAGTTAACTATGCGGTGGGTACGTTCATTGAGTGGAAACTCGAAAATCCCAACACCTATATTTTTACCAATGCGCTGTACCTCTTTGAGGCACTGTGTCTGTTGATCATCGGTATATTCTTTTATACCAATTTCCTGTTCCGGTTCAGTGTATATGTGCAGATAGCCGGGCACGTAGCCGGGGCGATGGCCCACTTCCTCATCATGGGCTCATTGTCTTACTACCTGGAAGACTATGTAGAAGGCTATATCGGTTCTGATTTCTGGAAAGCGCATATCGTTGGCCTGCTGAAATGGGAAGGTCTTCACTTTCACGATCAATACATCATCACCATTGGGGTATACTATGTGATCCGTTATTTCCAGGGGCTTGAACGTGAAGAGAAAGAAAAGAGTGAGCTTACCTTGAAGAATCGGGAAATGCAGATCAGTCTCCTGAAATCGCAGATCAACCCGCACTTTCTGTTCAATACGCTGAATTCGATCAACACATTGATCGGTTCAAGCAAAGAGCAGGCAAGAAAAGTAATCACACAGCTTTCGGATATTTTCAGGTATGCCTTAGACTCACACGGAGACCAGATGGTGAAAGTAATTCATGAGCTGGATTTCATTGATAACTATATCCGGATTCAGCAGGTGCGTTTTGGCGATCGCCTGAAGTTTGTGAAACAGGTGGACTTTACCTGTTTGGGTGTTGAAATTCCTCCGATGATTTTACAACCGCTGGTTGAGAACTCGGTGAAGTATGGTATCGCGCCCAAGGAAGATGGCGGAACCATTATCCTTACCGTAAAGCGATTCAACAACATGATCTTCTTTGAAGTAAAAGATGACGGGCTGGGATCAAACGCCAAGAAGGTTATGGACGGAAGTTCCAGTGGTGTGGGGATGAAAAACACGGACCAGCGACTAAAAAGCATTTTTGGTGCCGGCTCAGGTTTACGGATCCACTCCAACGAGTGGGGTTATTCCGTAAGCTTCTTTATTCCTTTTGAAGAACCCAGCCACGATAGTGCCTTTCAGGAATTGAATAGTAAAAAAGCAGGATAATAAACCATTAACATACCATCAGACATCAACTAACAAAATATGAATATAACCTGTGTTATTGTAGACGATGAAAAACTGGCCCGCGATCTTCTTCAGGAGTATCTGCAACAGATGCCTAACCTTCAGGTGCTGGCAGAATGCTCCAAAGGAAAAGACGCAGTCGAAACCATTGATAAATTAAAACCAGACCTGGTATTCCTCGATGTGCAAATGCCAGGCATGACCGGCTTTGATGTACTGGATGAGATCACGCACGATCCCTATGTGATCTTCTGTACCGCGTACGATCAGTATGCGATCAAGGCGTTCGAAAAAAATGCAGTCGATTATATTCTGAAGCCTCTCGATCAGGAACGGTTCAAGTTGGGTGTAGAACGTGCCATTGCCCGTATGAAGATGGAGCAGAACAACGTAGGTGAGTTGTTACGCAACATGAAGACGGAAAACAAAACCGCGTATGATTCACACATCTTTGTTCAGAAGTCAGAGAAGCTTCTCAACCTTCCGGTGGATGAAATTGTTTACCTGGAAGCATCCGGTGATTATACGATACTGACCACAAAGAACGATCAGTTCGTCAGCTCATCGGGTATCGGAAAGCTCGAGGAAATCCTGAATCCGGAGACCTTTATCCGTGTTCACCGCAGTACGATCATCAACATCAACAGCCTGAAAGAAATTGAGAAACATTTCAATGGCGGTATGGTGGTGAAGATGCAAAACGGAAAAAGCTTTCCGGTAAGCCGTACCTATGC
>DASXWH010000193.1:0-2617 GCA_036503775.1 Ohtaekwangia sp. | reverse complement strand
AGGCAAAAAAGACAGCAATGGGAAACGGCTCGGATACTGGCTTTATTTTAATAATTCACTGGAGCATTCGGCTGAAGGAAAGTATAACGATGCTGGCGAGAAAGCTGGTGTCTGGAAATTCTATTATCCGGATGGCACCATCAAAAGCATTGAAAATTATGACACCGGTGAAGTGACGGTGTATTACCCCGAAGGATCAAAACATCAGCATTTCTTTTTAAAAGGAGATGATATACACGGAGAGGTGGAGTTGTATCATCCGTGTGGCGGACTCAAGGAAAAACTTCTTTACACCGAAGGTAAACGCAACGGTGCAGGTGTCATGTACTTTCCCAACGGACAAAAAGATCTGATATATCAGTACGCAGATAATAAACTAACCGGTGAGTACCTGAGTTACTATGAGAACGGAGTGTTGTTCAGCAAAAGCACGTATGCGGAGGGTGAATTAACCGGTGCGTATTCAGAGTACTATGCCAACGGCAAAATCCGCATTTCCGGAGAATACCTGAAAGGTGAGCATCATGGATCCTGGAAATATTATCACATCAACGGGCAGGTAGAAAAAACAGGTTCATATAATAACGGATTGGCCATCGGAGAATGGAGTTATTTCGATCCGCAAGGTCTTATCTCGGAGAAAAGAAATTTCAATGCCGAAGGAAAGTGGCACGGTGAAGATACTTTTTATCACGAAGGAAAAGTCCACTACATAAACACGTTCAAAAACGAAGTGCTGATCAGGAGTGTGTATTTTACTAAAGAAGGCAAAGAGATCGGAAAGTTTGAAAGTAATAGCGGATCATTTGCAGCTAAACTGTACTATGCCAACGGTCAGCTGAACGGTGAAGGGCAGTATAAAAAGGGAAAGATGGAAGGGGTTTGGAAATTTTACTATCCGGAAGGTTCCTTGTTAAGCCAGTACACGTACGTGAACGGAGAGGCACAGGGTGAAGCTGTTGAATACTATAGAAATGGTGCTAAGAAATATATCCTGCCCTATCAGGACGATCGCTATCACGGTTATTTTATTGAATTCTTCTCCAACGGTAAAGTAAAGCATGAGGGCTGGTACCAGCATGGAAGCCATGAACAACAGTGGCTGAGTTACTATGCCGATGGAACACTTGAGTCGGATTACTATTACCTGAATGATGAACTGGAAGGTGAATACTATGATTATGCTGCTGATGGGAAATTGTATTCGGTTAACCGATACAAAGAAGGTCGCGTAGAGGCTCTGGGCTATTATAACAGTTCAGGAACTCTCATGACCAAGGTGCGTGAAGAGGGCAATAAAAAAATATACGAGACGAAATTCAGCAATGGTAAAAATCAATCCCGATACGATCTGGCTTGTGGAAATTACTTAGGCACAACCACCAAGTGGTATCCGGACGGAAGTAAACTACTGGAGTATGGTATGATGGCGGGCCGGAGACAGGGTATATATAAATACTATGGCATTGATAACAAATTGCAAATTGAAGGTCAGTACGTAAGAGGTTCGGAAGAAGGAATCTGGAAATGGTATTACAGTACCGGGCAACTCGATAACACCGGAAAATATCTTGATGGTGAACTGGATAGTACCTGGACGTATTATTTCCCGCACGGAAAATTGTCGTCAACGATTAATTACCAGAATGGCAAGCGACACGGTATTACGAAAATCAATTCAGCAGAAGGCACGCCTATGCTGGAAAAATTGTATGAGCGCGGGAATCTGATTTCATACCGTATGGTGAAAGCCGATGGTCAATTCAGCGACTGGATCAGTTTCACCCCCAACGCAACAATCACCATCCATTATCCGGGTGGAAACAAAGCGTATGAGGAAAGTTTTAAAGATGGGCTTATTGACGGAACCAGACGATTTTATTTCAGCTCTGGGAAGATATTCAGTGAATACACCTATAAGGCCGGGGATTATGAAGGCCCTTTTAAGGTTTATTACCCCAACGGTAAACTTTATGAAAAGGGTGAATATAAAAATGACGAACTTCATGGCGCATGGGAAGTGTATAACGAAGATGGATCTCTAAACCGCAGAGAAACGTTTTTGAATGGATCGCGAAACGGGAAAGCTGAACTCTACAGCAAAAATGCAGTAGTGAAAAGCATAACCTTTTTCGGTGGTTCTCCGGAAAAGTAATTTTGTGTTGCGTTGTATCGTTTGATTGATGAGCTAACAGTTGAGTATGAATAGATTTATTGTTTCCCTGTCGATACTGGCCAGTCTCACAGCCATTCAGGGATATGGACAATCCACCGATGTATATCCGGTCTATAAAGAAAAATTTCCGGATGAACCGGCTGTGTATGTGGATCATTCCGAGGTACTGAACATTGTAGTTAACGGAGACTCCCTTCGCATATTTGCCGATGTCTCAGAAGACCTGCTGGTGTTAAAGGAACAAAGTGACATGTTCACGGGCAAACGGGTTTATGGATCTCATTTCACACAAGTAGAAAACATCCGCGCCAAGACACTGATCTGGGATAAGAACCGGTATAAAGAAATGAATGTGTCTGACTTTAAAAAGAACAGCGATCGCGACCGTGGAATATTTTACGATGACTCCTATTATTACTCCTTTAATTTTCCTGCTGTTGC